>CAZXUK010000004.1:0-44562 GCA_964644045.1 uncultured Gammaproteobacteria bacterium | reverse complement strand
AGGCGGAATAGAAATGGAACTTGCAGGTTAATACGCCAGGCTTCGGGAGGTATGGCCCCGGAGTGCAGCGGTTAACCAAAGTCAAAAAACTGCATCGTTCAGGGGAGTTAGAGCGCGGAAAAAAGCCCCCACCATACCCTGTCATGGAGCTTACTGTGAAGTTATCCATGGCTTGAGTCCGGAAATTGGGCATTTAAAGGGAATAGATTGTCCTGGCCTGACCGGAACGAACAAGGAAAACCGCCGTATTCAACGGCTTGGCGGTGAGTATTTGGGAAGATCCTCAAGAATGATTGAATCACATTCTTGGGAAAAACTTTACCGAAAGGGAACCGACTGTCCGAGTGCGGAGGGCAGGAAAGCTAACCTTTTGTCGGCGGATTCAATATATCCGGGAGCCCCGGCCGACAGGGCTTTGAAAGTCGCACCATACTCAGTGGCGTAGCTATTGGATAAGGCAAATGATCCTGATTCCAAATAGTGAAACCGCGAGAGGTGACCCCTTTTTCTTGGGGTATAAAATTAGGGTTTTGAGGAGCGCAAGCCGATGGGTTTTTTACGGCTTGCCTCTTCTTCCGAGTTTATGTTAATTTCCTTTTGCGGATTTTTAACTTAAATTCAGAAGGAGAGAGATCGGTTCTTTTAATAAGCCCGATCATTTACTTAAAACCCAAAAAACAAAAAGGAGAGAAAAATGAAAAAGATTTTGTGGGTGAGTCGGCATTCCATGCATGGCATTCAAATTTATGCCTTGCGGCGGATGTTCGGCTCGGATGTGAAAGTCATTGAGGACAAACGTCCCTTTGACAGCGTCGAGACGATCGTTAAGCGCTTCAAGGAAGGCGGCTTTGATGATGTTATCGTTGTGGCCCCGCTTTCCGTGCTGGCGCGAATGGTTGACCTCGGACTGAAGCCCCTTTGGAGCGAGGCCGAGATTACCACTCCGGAAAAGGCGGACTGGAGCGTCCGGGATCGCCATTATCGTTTCGTTCGCTTTCGCCGGGTTAAAAAACTCGTCCTTGAGTTTGAAGACTTTGGCGAAGAAGCGGAACGAAGAGAAGAAGACGGGAGGGAAATATGATTAAAATTACTATTCTCTCCGGTCCTTTCCGGGGTCGATCCCGGACCTTTATCGGGACCAATCTTCTCTTAAGCGCCCGGCCTCTGGCTCTGGGCGAGGAAGTTAAGCCGGGTGAATTGTTCGCCGGTTTCCTCGCTCATGAGGACGCTTGGGAGGTGGATTATTCTCAGGCCACCCCGGAGGAAGCGCAGATTTGGTTCCTGGCCGATCTGGCCGCGCGGGTCAATAAAGCGCTTCTGGACGGCAGGTCGGTTCGCTTTATGGACCGGGAATGGTCATGGAAACCGGGTGATGACCTTCTGCGTCTAATCGGCGAGGTGGAGGACACAATCGCCGATTCCGGATTTATGATCACCCTCGAGTCCGATGATGAGAACGGTCTTGTTATCGGAACCCGGGGGCTGGAATAATGAAAGGAGGTGATGGTTAATGATCGGGTGCCTCGGATGCGGGCGCCGGAATAACTTTCCTTATTGTCTCGATTGCCGAGACAAGCGGGAGGCCGGAAAACCCGCAAGCGAGTGTTCCGCCGGTGAAATCTGGAAAGACGAGATGGACTCCATCAAGTCCCGGATGAACCCGGCGGGCAATTCCAAGAGATGTCCGGGCAGAACACCGCCCGACACCTTGGACAAACAATAACCAAGGAGGCGAGGATTAGTTTACCCTCGCCTCCACCTCATTTTATTTTAGGCCGGCAAGGGCCTGTAGAGTGGCGAGGAAATTAACACGAATCTCTCTCCTCGTAAAATTTCCTTACAAACACACTCTACAGACTTTTGCCGGTTTTTTAATTAAGAGGGTGATCCCTCTCAATTCGCGGAACCGCGCGGAACGAACGCGGAACTGCGCAGAACATATCTTATAAATTATTTGGTAATAAACGGGACATGGCGCAGGATTCCGCGGGCATTGAGAAAATTCACTGTTATAAATTATAAAGAAATGAATATACTATTGAACATACTATGGTATGTTCAATTTTTTTGACTTTTTTTCTAAAAAATTTATGATATACTGAAGTCAGATAATAATTTATTAAACCACATGAAAAAAATTTTAATTTTCTTATTTTTTGTAGCCATTTGCGAAGGCATTGGTATTTTAGGCTCTTTTTTTACCGCCATCAGTGTGTCCACTTGGTATATGACTTTGAATAAACCCTTTTTTACTCCTCCCGGTTGGTTGTTTGCCCCTGTTTGGATCCTGCTTTATTTTTTAATAGCCTGGGCCGCTTTCTTGGTTGAGGAGCAAAGAAGAAGAAGTCATTTAACCATTGCCGCTTTGATATTGTTCTTTATCCATCTTTTTTTCAATTTTCTTTGGTCTTATCTCTTTTTCGGCCTGCAACAGATCGGCTGGGCTTTGGCTGATATAATTTTGCTGGATATTTTGATAATTATTTTGATAGTTTTGTTTTACAAGGTGGATAAGCGCGCGGCTTATTTATTAATTCCTTATCTGGCTTGGGTCCTTTTCGCAACCGGACTTAATTTAGCTTTGTTTATTTTGAATTAGTTTGGACCTAGTCACTTATTTAACTTAATTTACTTTTTATACTTATTTTTTTTATGGATATAATTATTTTTGATTATGACGGAGTGATTGTTGACTCCCTAAGTTTGGTTTTTTCCATTTATAATGATTTAGCCCCTAAATATAATTGTAAAAAATTAAAAAACAAACAGGAGTTTACCGAGTTTTTTAAAGGAAATTTTTTTGATGGCTGGGGCAATAATGGAATCAGCCACAAGAACTCGGAGAAGTTTTTGCAAGAGATGGCTGACAATTTGGCCGAGAATATGAATAAGGTTTCGGTTTTTCCCGGAGTTAGCGAGGCCTTGGAAAGGCTGTCCCAAGATTACAGATTAGTCATTATCAGCTCCAATTTGTCCCGGGTAGTAGATAAAGCCTTGCAGTCTAAAAATATAACAGTAATTGAAGAGGTGGTCGGGGCTGACAAAGAAAGAAGTAAGGTTAAAAAAATCGAAAAGGTGAAAGAGAGAAATCCGGAGAGTAAAATTTATTATGTGGGAGACACTACCGGAGATATTTATGAGGGTAAAAAAGCGGGCATAACCACCATAGGAGTTAGCTGGGGTTTTCACGGGCGAGAAATTATGAATTCCGCCCACCCTGATTATTTGGTTGATACTCCGGCAGAGCTTTTAGATGTTTTTAAGCAATAAATTTGCGAAAAATTTTAAATTATAATAAAATCAAGAAAGTCGTCCCTTAAAATTTAAAAAAGGAGGTAAAAGTGACTGGAAAAGTGGTTATTCTGGAAGAATTTAAAAAGAAAAAATTGAAACTTGAGGACATGGATTTAAATGATTTTTTACAGGAAATAAGCTTTTTAAGCTAAAGAAAGGATGAGGATTCGGGAATTATTTTGGAAATCAGCCCGGATAAGCTTAAAGAGGAGTTCAGGCGGATGATTTTGCAGGAGATA
Source organism: uncultured Gammaproteobacteria bacterium (assembly GCA_964644045.1). GTDB lineage: Bacteria > Patescibacteriota > Patescibacteriia > Patescibacteriales > JAGXOH01 > JAIOTG01. Next base: position 41,029 of record CAZXUK010000004.1, on the reverse strand, counting down.
GCCAGGCAGGGCTTGATTGATTCCGCTCTTTTTAAATGCGGTTTGTATGTGGCGGATTTGTTAAGCAAGCTTGTTAAAGACAATCCGGAAAGCTGGTTTGCCACTGATTATTTAAATAAGGAAGTGAGCGGAGAGGGCTTGCGTCGGGCAGCCAATATTTGTTTTTTGCTTAGCTCTATTTTCCAGGAAAGAGCTGAAATCAGATGTATGCAACTCAAGGATTATCAGGAAATGGGCGCCGGTATGTATTATATGTTTTATTCTTCTACCGGCCGGGAAATCGGTTTTTATATGAGTCGAAATTTTAAAACCATGGCTGATATCACCCTCCACTCTTTTCAGTCTTTGAAGTAATGAACGTTCCTACGGAACGTTCATTTTTTATTTGCTTTTAGTTTTTTATTTAGATATTATAAAATTAATGAGCCAGAATATTTTAGACAACCTAAATTCGGAGCAGAAAAAGGCGGTCAAACACCAAGAAGGGCCGCTTTTGATTGTGGCCGGAGCCGGAACCGGAAAAACCACGGTAATCACCAAGAGAATAGCCCACATTATAAGAAGCGAGTGGGCCAAGCCGGAGGAGATTTTAGCCTTGACTTTTACGGAAAAAGCGGCTCAAGAGATGGAAGATAGGGTAATAGAAGCTTTAACTTATGGTTATTTTGATTTATGGATTTCCACTTTTCATAGTTTTGCCGAGAGAATTTTACGGCAAGAAGGTTTGGCTATAGGATTACCTACTGATTTTAAACTATTAAATGAGTTTGAGCAGTATATTTTGTTTAAGAAAAATCTGGACAGGTTTGAGCTGGATTATTATAAGCCTTTGGGCAATCCGACCAAGTTTATCAAAACCTTGTTGAGTCATTTTTCCCGAGCCAAAGACGAGGATATTTCTCCGGCTCAGTATTTAGAATATAGTGAAGAATTGGAACAAAATTTAGATAACATGTTAAGCGGTTCAAAAGGCAAAAAAACGAGCCGGAATTTCCAATTTCCAATTTCCAATTTCCAAGATCAAGATGGTGAATTTAATAAAGAGATTGCGGAACAAGAGGTTTGTCGTATCAAAGAAATCGCCCACGCCTACCACACTTATGAGCAATTGCTTTTAGAGAATAGTTATCTGGACTTTGGTGATTTGATTAATTATTGCTTAAAACTTTTCCGGGAAAGGCCGGCTGTATTGGAAAAATACCGAGCCCAATTCAAGTATATTTTATTGGATGAATTTCAGGACACTAATTGGGCACAATACGAGCTTATTAAATTATTAGCGACGCCCAAGAATAATTTAGTCATGGTGGGAGATGATGACCAATGTTTGCCTGCGGATAGTTTGATAAGAGTTAAGGACGGTACAAAAAGAATTGATAAAATTAAAAAAGGAGAGGAAGTGGCCAGTGCTGTGGGAAGAGGGTATTTAAGTCATTATAAAGTTTCCAAAGTTAAAAAGGAGAAGAAAAAAGCCAATTTTTTAACTTTTACAACCAGAGAGGGAAATAAGATCAAAGTAACTGATAATCATAAGATGTTTTGTTTTGTTCCCAATAGTTTGTATAGCCATTCTGATTATAATGATGATTACGATGTTTATTATTATGTATATTTAATGCATAAAGAAGGTCTGGGGTGGAGAATCGGTATCACCAATGATCCGGCTGTAAGGCTAAGAATGGAGAGGTCGGCGGACAAGATGGTGGTTATGCAAGCTTTTACGGGTGAACAAGAAGCCAGGTTTTATGAAAATTTGTACTCTTTAAAATACGGTATCCCTACTGTTTGTTTTGCTGAAAGAGATGGAGTAATGACCAAAAGAAAATGGAGCGAGAGGTTGTATAAAGAGTTGAATGTGGAAAAGGGAGTAAAACAATTTGCCCATGATCTGGGGGTTGATTTGAATTACCATCAAGTCGGCTTGGATGCGGTTAATCGGGGAGGAAAGGTGAGAATAAAGATCGTGATAGAAAATTGTATGAGAAACTATAGGTCTAAATACGCAAAAGGAGCGTATTTGGAAAGCCCGGCCCTTAATCATCAGTTAATCTTGGAGACTAGCCATAGAGACACTTTAAAGAAATTGGAAGATCTGGGTTATTCTTTAGTTAAAGCAAAAAAAGGTAAAAAATTATGTATTACAAGCAAGAATTTGGATTATTTGGGCAGAGTGGCGGGGAAAATAAAAAAACATACAGGAGGAATAATCGAAAACAGAATCAAGGTGGCTAAAAACAATGTTGCTCACAAAAAGGCCTTGGTTATACCCGCCGGCAATGTTTTAGAGGGTATGTTTTTGCCGGTTGTCAAAGAGGATGATATTTATTACGAACAAGTTAAAAAAATAGATTCGAGAGTGGAAACTCGAAATGTTTATGATTTGGAAGTAGAGCATGCTCATAACTTTGTAGCCAATAATGTTGTGGTTCATAATTCCATTTTTAGATTTAGAGGGGCGTCTATGAGTAATATTTTGCAGTTTAAAAAGGATTATCCGGATGCTAAGCAAATATTTTTGGTTAATAATTATAGAAACGGGCAAAATATTTTAAATACTTCTTATGATTTTATAAAACAAAATGATCCTAATAGATTAGAATATCAGTTAAATAAAGAAAATAAAAAATTTAATAAAAAGTTAGTTTCTCAAACTAAAGAGAAGGGAAAAATAGAAATTTTAAGTCCAGATTCTCAAGAGAAGGAGAATAAAGAGATAGTAAAAAAAATTATAGAGCTTAAGGAAAAAGACAAGAAGGCGAGCTGGGATGATTTTGCCGTCTTGGTGCGGACCAACCAGGGAGCGGAAGAGGTTTGCGAGCATTTGGCCGAGGCGGGTCTGCCTTATATTTTTTATTCTTCCAAAGGTCTTTACAATAAGCCGGAGATAATGGACGCGATTGCTTATCTCAAATTGATTACCGGTTATCAAGACAATGTTTCTTTTTTTCGGGTGCTTAGCCTGCCTATTTTTAAGTTTAGTCCCCGGGAACTTTCCGAGTTTAATTATTGGGCAGACAGAAAGTCTTGGACTTTGTTTGAAGTGCTTCATAATGCCTCAGCCCTGGGTCTGAGCGCGGAAACCCAAAAGAAAATACAAAAGGTTTTGCCTCTCATAGAGAAACACGCCGGCCAGGCCAGGGAGAAAAACGCCAGTGAAATTTTCCTTAATTTTTTAAATGATAGCGGTTTGCTTAAATATTATCTGCGAGAAGAAAATTATAACCAAGAAATCGCTGTCTGGCTCCAAGAATTTTTACAAAGAATTAAGAGGTTTGAAGCTGATTCGGTCGACAAAAAGGTGGATGTTTTTTTGGAGGAGTTACAGATGGAGATAGATGCCGGAGAAAGCGGAAATATACCCCTGGATTTGGATATAGGGCCGGAAGCTATTAAGGTTATGACCGTGCATGCCGCCAAAGGATTGGAATTTAAATATATTTTTATTGCCCAATTAGTAGACAAGCGTTTTCCCACTATAGAGAAAAAAGAACTCTTGCCCTTGCCCGAGGCTTTGATCAAGGAAAGTCTGCCTGAAGGAGATATTCACCTGGAAGAGGAGCGCCGGCTTTTTTATGTGGCCTTAACCCGGGGCAAAAGCAAGGTTTATCTTTCCTGGGCTCGGGATTGCGGAGGCAAAACCTTGAAAAAACCCTCCCAATTTTTAGTGGAAACCGGTTTTGTAAAAGATCCGGTAGGCCAGAGCCGAAAATCAAGCCAAAAGGAAAAAAAGGCCTTAACTGATTTGGAAAAGACGGAAAATAAAAAAAGTTTTTCTCAGTCTGAGGATAAACTGCCTATTCCTTCCGGCTTTTCTTATACTCAGATTTCCGCTTTTCTAAATTGCCCTTATCAGTATAGATTTGCCCATATTTTAAGAGTTCCCAGCAGAGGCAAGGCTTCTTTTTCTTTTGGCAAGACTCTGCACAATACTCTACAGAAGACTTTTGAGCTTATTAATACTCGTCGAAATTTAAGTCAGGGAGACTTGTTTGCCGGTGCAGAAGAGAAAAAAGAAGAGGGAAAATTAATAAGCTATGAAGAGATTCTGGATTTTTATAAAAAAAGCTGGGAAGATGATTGGTATGAAAATAAGGCCCAGAAAAAAGAGAGCTGGGATAAAGGCAGGAAAGTCCTAAAAGATTTTTATCAAAAACATAAAGACAATTGGCCTCGGGCCATTCTTTTGGAGAAAAGTTTTAATTTCAAGATTGAAGTGGACGGCGAGTATTATCCCATAAAAGGAGCCATGGACCGGGTAGATGAAGAGGAGGGAAAGATTAAAATAATTGATTACAAAACCGGACAGATGCCTAAAGGAGGTAAATTGGATTTTAATAAAAAACTCCAGCTTTTGATCTATCAGTTGGCTACCCGGGATTTATTTTCCCAAGAAATTAAATCTTTGAGCTTTTATTATTTGGAAGCCAATCAGGAAATTGAGGTTTTGGGGAGTGAAAAAGATCTGGATAAGGCCAGGGAAAAAATAGTTGAGACTATCAGGGGAATCAAGAAAGGCGAGTATCCGCCCCGCCCCACTCCTTTGTGTAAGTATTGTGATTATAAGGATATTTGTGATTATAGGAAGCTTTAAATATTTATTGTCTTAAAAAAAGCTTGATAAAGCTTTTTTTGTTTAGAGCCTTGAGGTGAATTTATTCATTAGGATTAACTCCGCCTGATCTCTCTAATTCACTTTTCTCCCAATCTTCAGCCCCCTTTATCATTTTTTGTTTATCTTTTTTGTTAAAAACCTTGCCTGTTTTATTTTTAGAAAAAGACTGGGAAGAAGATTGTTTTTCTTCAGCCTTTATTTGTTTAACCTCTTGTTTTATTCTCTGATTTATTTCCACAAATTCTTGCGGAGTGATATTTATATTTCCGACCACAGCTTTTAAGAAAAGAGGAGTCCCCACCATGGGCCCTCCTTTCCGGCTCCATTCCAGGGTTTCTTTTACTTTTTTTCTAAAATCTTCTTGGTTGGGAAAAATCTCCGAGATTATGTCTCTTTGGGGAGGGAATTTTTCAAAATTCATAATAAAATTGATTATTTTCTTTTTCTTTTATTTTAAAACATTGATTTTTAAAAAACAAGTTAATTTGTTATAATAAAAATAAGGAGATTTTAATTTTAAGATATAAATATGGCGGAAGAGGATACAAACAGGGTAGTCTCTAAAGAGGAGCAGGGCGATGACAAATCCCTGGATTTTACTTTGCGACCGAAAAAATTAACCGAATATATCGGGCAAGAGAAAGTAAAGAGTAATTTAAAAATAACTATTCAGGCGGCCCAACAAAGAGGTGAGGCAATTGAACATGTCCTGCTTTACGGAGCTCCCGGTTTGGGCAAAACCACCCTGGCCCATTTAATTGCCAATGAAATGGGAGCGCAAATCAGGGTAACTTCCGGACCGGCTATTGAGAAAAGCGGTGATTTGGCAGCTATTTTAAGTAACCTTAATGAGGGAGATATACTTTTTATTGATGAGATTCATCGGCTTAATAATTCTATTGAGGAAATTTTATATCCGGCCATGGAGGATTATGCCTTGGATATCATTATTGGTAAGGGCCCGTCAGCGCGCACGGTCAGGATTGATCTCTCCCGTTTTACCATTATTGGAGCCACCACTAAAATGAGTTTATTATCCGCGCCCCTGCGAGACAGGTTTGGAATTCATTATCACTTGGATTTTTACAATCCGGAAGATATTGATCAGATTGTAAACCGCAGCGCCGGGATTCTGCAGGTGGATATTCACCCCAAAGCCAGCCGTTTAATTGCGGAGCGGGCCAGACGCACCCCCAGAATTGCCAATCGGCTTTTAAAAAGAGTAAGGGATTATTGCGAAGTAAAGGGAAGCGGAAAATTGGAAGAGAAACTTTGTTTGGAGGCCCTGGGTCTTTTAGAGGTGGACAGTTTGGGTTTGGATTGGATTGACAGAAAAATTTTGGAAACTATCATTGATAAATTCGGAGGCGGGCCGGTAGGGCTTAATACGATTTCGGCCGCTATTGGCGAGGACATGTCCACAATTGAGGATGTTTATGAGCCCTATTTAATGCAACTCGGATTTTTGGAGCGTTCTCCTCGCGGTCGTTTGGTAACCGCTTTGGCTTATGAGCATTTAGGCAGGGAAAAACCCAGGCAAAAAGGAATGATTTAGAAAGCGAATAAAAAAAGCCGTCAAGAACTTAGACGGCTTTTGTGTTTTAGTGAATGGAATGGCCCGATGGGGCTTCTCCGTCCCCTCCCTTCAAGTTTTTATCCAGCTCTTTGTCCAGATAATTGGCGTTTTCCTCAATAATCTCATAAAGATCCTCCATCTGGGCTTCCAGATTGTTTATTCTGATCTTTAGTTTTTCCTCCTCGGAAGAGCAAGGTGGTAGGCCGGAGTTTTCAATGCAGACTTCTACTCCTGTTTTCTCTTCCTTGCTAAGATCCAGAAATTGGGCAATACTCTTTAAGACTCTAAGGGCCATTTCTTGGGAGTAAACCGGCCCGACAAAAATATTTTCTCCATAAAAAACTCCTTCCGAGCACCCATCCTCGTCTATGTCGGTTTCAAAAAATAATTTGACCCCGATAATTGCCATACCCACCTCCTTTTTTAAGAGCTATTTTTAAGTTGTTTTTAATTGTAATTTACAAATAATATTATGTCAATTTTATCCTTGGTCTTGATTTTTTTGAATTTTGGTGTTAATATCAATAAAAGTTTAAAATTAAAAAAATTAATTCACCTATAATAAAACTTTTGGTTTTTATTCTCTTGTTAGCGAGAGAGGAGGTGGCCAAAAGGCTTCCCCAAAGGGGAGGTTAAGAAGGTCTTTTTTTATTTTAAGTTAAAAATTTTAATCAACCTAAAATAAAATAGTTTTATAAAAATATGTCAGAAGATAAAAAACAAACCGAAGAAAAAAAAGAGGAGGAAAAACAAAAACAAGACTTTACTAAGCTTTTGGAAAAAGATAAAATAGAAGTACCGGCAGTGGGAGATATAGTTACCGGCACTGTGATCTCCGCTTCCAAGTCAGAAGTAAAATTGGATATAAACGGAGTTTTGGTCGGAGTGGTCAGAGGCCCTCAGCTTTATGATGAACTGGAGGAGTATAGTAATTTGAAGCCGGGAGACACGGTGGACGCCACGGTAATGGAGGAGGAAAATGAAAACGGAGAACTGGAACTTTCCTTTAAACAGGCCGGCCAGGAAAAGGCCTGGAGTACTTTAAGACAGGCCTTTGCCAATAAAGAGAATGTAATGGTGAAAATTATGGAAGCCAATAAGGGCGGTTTAATAGCTCATTATAAGCAGATTCCCGGATTTTTGCCGGTTTCTCAGCTTTCTCCGGAAAACTATCCTCGGGTTAGCGGCGGAGATCAAAATAAAATTTTGGATAAATTGAAAAGTTTTGTGGGCACAGAGATGGAGGTAAAAGTTATTACCCTGGAAGAAGAGGAAGATAAGATTATTTTTAGCGAAAAGTATGTTTGGGCGGAAAAACAAAAAGATGTGATCGCTAAATACGAAGTGGGCACAACAGTGGAAGGAACCGTAACCGCGGTAACCGATTTCGGAGTCTTTGTCAGTTTTGATGAAAAAATGGAGGGCTTGATCCATATTTCCGAATTGGCTTGGCAGAGAATTGACGATCCTTCTGATTTCTATAATGTGGGAGACAAAATAAAGGCCAAAGTTATTAGTGTGGAAGGATCTAAAATCTTTTTAAGTGCTAAGAGGTTAAAAAAGGATCCATGGCAAGAGGCGGGCAAAAAGTATAAAGTGGGACAGATAGTCAAAGGAGAAATTCTTAAAGTTAACCCTTTCGGTTTATTTGTAAAATTAGACGAATCTATTCACGGTTTGGCCCATATCAGCCAGTTGGGAGTGGAAAAGGGGGTAAAATTATCTGAAAAATTTAAACCCGGAGAAAAATATGACTTTGAGATAACTTCCTTGATCCCGGAAGAATATAGGCTGGGCTTGAGCTTGGTTACGGAGAAAACAAAAAAAACCTCTGCGGAAGAAAAGAGCGGGACCAAGGAAGAAAAAGATAAAAAGGACTCAAGCGAAGAAAAGGAAAAGAAGGCCTCCTCTTCGAAAACTACTCCTGAAAAATCGGAAGAGAAAGAAGAGAAAAAATAAAATAAGTATCCTTCGACAAGTTCAGGACAAGTAAAAAGTAAAATAAGTAAAATAAGTTTGTTTAGTTTTTTAACTTATTTTATATATAATTTATTTAATTTAATTTATGAAAAGCTTATTAAAAAATTTTTTAATATTTTTTATAGTATTTTTGGTTATAGCAGGTTTGTTCAGCGCTTTATCCGGAGCGGGACAAAAAGAGGAAGAAAAGATGGGTATCAATTATTTGGCTCAAAAGATAGAACAAGAAAAAGTAAAAGAAGTCCTGGTGGAAGGAGATAAGTTGCAAGTTAAGCTTAAAAACGGAGAAGAAAAAGAAATCAAAAAAGAGGCGGAAGAATCTTTGTCCAATACTTTAAAAAATTTGGGAGTGGGCTCAGAAAAAATTTCCGCAGTAGATATTAGAATCAAAGAAGAATCCGGTTTTGATTATTTTGCTACTACTATTTTGCCGATTTTGCTTCCTTTTTTGTTGATCGGGGCTTTATTGTTTTTTATGATGCGCGGTGTTCAGGGTGCTAATTCCAAAGCCATGATGTTTGGTCAATCTCAAGCCAAGCAATTCAATAAAGATGAAAAACCCAAAGTTACTTTTAAGCAGGTTGCCGGTTCAGAAGAATCTAAACAGGAGTTGCGTGAAGTAATTGAATTTTTAAAGCACCCCAAAAAATTTCATGATTTAGGCGCTTGTATTCCCAAGGGTTTTTTGCTTTTGGGAGCACCCGGAACCGGTAAAACTTTAATGGCCAGGGCTGTGGCCGGAGAAGCTGATGTCCCTTTTTTTCATATTTCCGGATCCGAATTTGTGGAGATGTTTGTGGGAGTGGGAGCTTCCCGGGTTCGAGATTTGTTTAAAAGGGCTCGCAAGAGTGCTCCTTGTATAATTTTTATTGATGAAATTGACGCGGTGGCCCGTAAAAGAGGAGCCGGTTTGGGCGGTTCTCATGACGAAAGGGAGCAAACTTTGAATCAGATCTTAGTAGAGATGGACGGTTTTGATGAAAGAACCAATGTAATAGTTATGGCCGCCACTAATCGCCCGGATGTTTTAGATCCCGCCCTGTTGCGCCCGGGACGTTTTGATCGCCGGGTATTTATAGATAATCCGGATATTAAAGAAAGAGAAGGTATTTTGAAAGTTCACGCGCGCAAGAAACCTTTGGCCAAAGATGTGAGTTTAAAAAGGATTGCCGAGAGAACTCCGGGATTCAGTGGCGCGGATTTATCCAATTTGTTGAATGAGGCCGCCATTGTCTCGGCCCGTAGAGGAAAAAAAGAAGTGGAAATGGAGGATTTATTTGATTCCATTGAAAAAGTGATTTTGGGTCCGGAAAGAAAAACCCGGGTAATTAGCGAGAAAGAGAAAAAGATTACGGCCTATCATGAGGCAGGACACGCTCTAACCGCCCAATTTTTGCCCACCACCGACCCGGTTCAAAAAGTTTCCATTATTTCGCGTGGCAAAGCGGGAGGATACACCTTAAAAGTTCCTTTAGAAGAAAAAAGACTTCATACCAAATCCGAGTATATTGATGAATTAGCCGTGCTTTTAGCCGGTCATATGACAGAGAGCAGAATTTTTCAGGATGTTACCACCGGAGCCGCTTCGGATTTAAAAAGAGCCACGGAGATTGCTTACAGTTTGGTTACTGAATACGGAATGTCTCCGGATTTGGGGCTTAGGACCTTTGGTAGCTCGGAAGAGAAATTGTTTTTGGGAAAAGAGCTTCATGACAAAAAAGATTATAGTGAAAAAACAGCGGAAAAAATAGATAAAGCGGTCTCTGAGATCATCAGGGAGAGTTCTGAGAAAGTAGAAAAGGTTTTGAAAGACCATAAAAAAGTATTGGAAAAAGTGGCCCAAGCTTTGTTAAAAAAAGAAACTTTGGAGAAAGAAGAATTTGAGAAAATTGTGGGGAAAAAGAAGGTAGAGTCTGATTCAGATAAATCTAAAACCGAGACAAAAGAAGAGGTTGTGGCGGAGAAAGGCGAGGGAAATTAGGAAATTGGAAATCATCACCCTTTGGGTGATAATTGTATAAGGGAATATTAGTAGTTTTTGGGTTTATGATGATTAAAATTTCTCAATTTCAATGTTTTTATCCTCGTCAGTCTTTATTGCTTAAAAAAATGTTTTAAAAGAAAAAACTGTTAATATTTTGGCTAATTTCTAATTTCAATTTTCCTATACCAAAAACTTTTGAGGGATTTGCCAAATTTTAAAAAAAGAATAGTTTTCTAAAAGCATGACTTTTCACCTACTCACAATTTTTCCGGAAATATTTGAGTCTTATTTTTCCGAAAGCATTATTGGCCGGGCGCAAACAGGAGGTTTGATTGATATCAAAGTTTATAACCTGCGGGATTGGACAGAAGATAAACACAAAACCGTGGATGATACGCCTTACGGAGGCGGGGCCGGAATGGTTATGAAAGTGGAGCCGATTTACAAGGCGGTTAAAGATATCAAAGCAAAAATAAATTCAGATAAAACCAGAGTGGTTTTATCTTCAGCCAGAGGAGAGAGATGGACTCAAAAAAAGGTTAAGGATTATTCCGAGCTAATCGATATTATTATAATTTGCGGACGCTACGAAGGAGTGGATGAACGCGTCCGTTTTTTTATTGACGAAGAAATTTCTCTGGGAGATTATGTTTTAACCGGAGGGGAAATACCGGCTATGGCTGTAGTGGATTCGGTTTCCCGTTTAGTGCCCGGTGTTTTGGGTAACGAGGCCAGTTTGGATAGCGAATCCCATTCCACTCCGGGGCAGATCGAATATCCCCAATACACTCGTCCGGAAGTTTTTGAGGCGGATGGTGAAGACTACAAGGTTCCCGAGGTGCTTCTTTCCGGGAATCATAAAGAGATTGAGAAATGGAGACGGAAGAATGAAAATAAGTAAAGTAAGTATAAAAAGTAAAATAATTTTTTATATTTATCTCCTCGCCATCTATTTAACTTAATTCACTTTTTATATTTATTTTAGATTACTTTCCAGCCTTGGGCGGTTTTTTTTATTTCTCCTTCCAGGACAAAACCCGAGGCCTTAGTATGTCCGCCTCCGCCCAGGTGATTGGCCAGATGGGAAACATTTATTCGCGGATGATTGGTTCTTAAATTACCTTTAATTTTATTTCCGTTTTCTTCTTTTAAAAATATTAAAGCTCTTATTCCTTCTATGTTGGTTATCCAGTGGAGTATAGAGTCCAGGGCCTCCAGATTTTTCTGAAAAAGATCCATTTCTTCCCGGGTTAAAACCGAGAAAGCTATTTCATATTTGGGATTAACATTTAGGTTATTTAGCACCACGCTCCAAAGTTTCATAGAATCCACGGATTTATTTTGCCAGGTGTTTTTGTTTATTTTAGGGAAATTGGCTCCGTGATTAAGCATTTGCGAGGCGATATCCAGGGTTTGATTATTGGTTAAAGGATGAAGAAAATTGGCGGTGTCTGTTAAGATCCCGGTTAAGATGCATTCGGCTATATCTTTATTAAGGTTTAAGAAATTGAATTTAAAGAAGTGATAAATTACTTCGGTGGTGGAATTCATTTCTGGATAACGAAGCTCTAAATCGCTAAAACCTTCCTGATTAGGATGATGATCTAACTCTAAAATATATTGGTTATCTTTTTTTGTTTTTAGCTCTGCCATTAAGCCGGTTCTGGTAATACTGCCGCAATCCAGGATAAGAATCAGGTCAAAATTTTTGAATTCTTTTTGGATTTCAATTTTATTGGAGTTAATTTTTTCAATACGCGGGAGAAAGGAAAAGGTTTCTGACGGAGGATCAAGACAGAAAATTTGGTGTTTTTTATTCATTTGTTCCAACAACAGAGAAAAAGCACAGGCCGAAGAAAGGGCGTCTCCGTCCGGTCGATTGTGGATAATGATCAGAATATTTTTCGCCTCGTTTATTATTTGGCGAGCTTTTTGAAATTTAGCTACATTAAGATACATATTAAAATAAAAATCCCTATACTTGTGAGCATGGGATTTTATTGTTTTAATTTCTCGTCTATTTCAAACAGATCTTGAGTGGAGGAATCTGTTTGCCAGATTATTTTGGGAACCCGGCTTAGATTTACTTTCCTTTTTAATTCTTCGGCAATACGCCGGCTTTGAGGTTTTAGTTTTTTTAAAGCTGTTCCGGTTAAATTTTCCGGCAAAATTGAAACCTCGATTTTTATTTGAGAGAGATCGGGGGCGCAGTTGGTCCGGGATACTGTGATTAGGAAATTGTTTTGGGTTATCTTTTTATTAATAATTTCAGCCAGTTCTTTTCTCAGGGATTCATCCAATCTTTTTTTTTGGGGCATTTTTTTATTTTAATTTTTAAATATTTTATAATTTGCCGATTATTTCTTTTTCTTCGTAAATATTTAAAATATCTCCTTCTTGCACTTCCGGTTTCCCTTCAAATTTAACTCCGCATTCTTGATCTTTTTCCACTTCACCCACATCCTCTTGCCCGATTTTTAATTCGGTTAAGTCGCCTTTGTTTATAACCTCCTTGTTTCGTATTACTTCCACTTTGGTTTGAGGTTTGAGTTTACCTTCCAAAACTTTACCTCCCAAAATTTGGTTGTTTTTCTCTGTGCGGAATACTGCCAAAACTTTTAATTTGCCTAAATCCACCTTTTCAATATTGGGAGTAAGCATTTTTTCCATTTCTTCGCGGACATATTCTATTAATTCATAGATGACACTGAAAGTTTTTACCGGAATTTTTTTCTCTCGGATCAAATTTTCAATTTGGGGAGAAATTTTAACATTAAATCCGATAATTTGAGCATCGGCGGCTTCGGCTTTTTGAATATCGCTTTCTCGGATATTTCCCAGTCCTTTGTGAATGATTTTAGCTTTTATTTCTTCCGTGTTTATTTTCATTAGAGATTCTTCAATGGCTTCAGCTGAGCCCAGAAAATCGCTTTTTAAGATCAGATTTAATTTTTTAGTTTCTTTATTTTCTGTCTCCGGGGTGGTTTGGTTTTGTTCGGGTTGCTTTTTTTTGATTTTGGAAATTTTGTTTTTAGTTTGATTGTTTACTTTTAAAATATCTCCTACCGCCGGAGCGATTTTTAATCCGATAATTTGTACCGGGGCAGAGGGGCCGGCTTCTTTTACTGTTTCTTTTTTGTAATTTTGCAGGGCGCGAACCTTGCCGCAGACCCGGTCTCGAAGGCAGAGTTGATCGCCCACACGCAGGGTGCCGTTTTGGATTAAAATAGTGGCCACGGCTCCGGCTGATTTATCTACATAAGATTCGATGATCGTGCCCACGGCTTCGGTTTCCGGATTGGCCTTTAGATCTCGGGATTCAGTATCAGCCAAAAGTAGAATCATATCCAGCAGGTGCTGGACTCCTTCCCCGTTTTTAGCGGAAATGGGAGTGCAAATTATTTTTCCTCCCCAGTCTTCCGGAGTAATATTAAGCTGAGTGGAGAGCTCTTGTTTAGTTTTATTTATATCCGCTCCTTCTTTGTCAATTTTGTTTATGGCCACCAAAAAGGGAATGTCGGCGGCTTGGATTATTTTGTAAGCTTCCAGAGTTTGGGGCTTTACCCCGTCATCGGCGGCCACAATTAAAATAGATATATCAGCCACCTTGGCCCCCCGGCTTCTCATGGCAGTAAAGGCCTCGTGTCCGGGTGTATCTATAAAAGTGATCAATCTGTCTTGTTTTGTGGCCTGATAAGCGCCAATATGCTGGGTGATGCCCCCGGATTCTTCTCCGGCTATATTTGATTCTCTTATGGTGTCTAATAATTTAGTTTTCCCGTGATCCACATGCCCCATAACCACTACTACCGGAGCTCTGTCTTTTAGTTTGTCTTTAGCTTCTTTATTGATGATTTCTTCAATTTTTTCTTCCTTCCTTTCTTCTTCGTCCTTTTCGTCTAATTTAACATCTAAATTCAGATATTCTCCTACAATACTGGCGGTTTCGTAATCTATTTTTTCATTAACCGAGGTAAAAATACCGTTTTGCATTAGTTCTTTAAGTATTCTGCTTACCGGCAATCCGCTTAGATCAGCAAATTCTTTTACAGTTATATAAGGAGGAATGCTTATTTTCTTTTTAAGTTCCGGCTTAGCTTCTAATTCTTCTTTTTTCTGTCTCTCTTCTTCCTCTTCTTGCGCCTGCAATTCCTTAATTTTAACCGGCCATTCTTTGATTATTTTTTGCGCCAGCTTATCATCTATTTTTATAGCTTTTTTGCCAATATCAAAACCGATGCACGGCAGGGTTTCGCGCAATTCTTTGGGGGTGACTTTTAGTCTTCTGGCCAATTCGGTTACATTCATAGGAAATAAATAAGTAAAATAAGTATAAAAAGTAAAATAAGTATAAAAAGTTAAATAAGATTTCTTTGGCAAACTCGGGGCGGGCAGGGCAGGTAAAAAGTAAAATAAGTTGAATAAAGTAAAAAAGCTTTGAGATTTAAAGCTTATCTTATTAAATAATCCTATCTGATTTTAGCCCTTAAGTCAAACAAAAATAAAAAACCCCGGTTATTTTTTCCGGGGTAGAGGTTAAATCAAAACATTAAGTGGTAAAGATAGTAATCTTTTTTACCACCTGTTATTTTCGCAATAGGCATGCCTTTTGGGAAATTTTCGTCCCCGACTACAAATTGGGTAAACCCCTTTTTTTCCAGTCGGATGCTTTCCCTATTTTCTTCCTCCATTTTTTCGGCAGCCATTTTTGCTCTGATTTCTAATTCTTCAGTTATCATATTTTCCTCCTTTTTTTAATGATAAAATTTGTTTTATTTTTATCTTTAGATTTTTTACATTATCTGAGTCTTTGGTAGTTTTTATCATTTTATTTGTTCTGGGATCAATTTTTCTGCAAGCCTCATCCTCATTAAAACTTCTTATAGCTGTTCCGAGGTCTATAATATAGCAGTTTCCGTTATTTTTGTCAATCATTATATTTCCTTCGTGTAAATCTCTATGAAATATTTTATTTTCATTTAATTTTTTGACAAATTCTTCTAATCCGACAAAAAATTTTTCATAATCAAAATTTTCAGGAAGACTGTCCGGGCTTTCCAATACTTCCTTTAAAGTAACGGCTTCCAAATTTTCCATAACTATGAAATGAAAGTTTTTGTAAGATTGGGCATAATAGGGCTTAGGAACTCTGGCATTGTTTATTTTTACCTTTTTTTCTACTTCTTCCTGTATTTTTATTTCATCGATTATATTATTTTCAGTATTATAAATGTTTATAGCATCTTTTTCTTCTTTAATTATTTTTATACATAAAAAAGGATCTTCTTCTCCGGGAAAGACTTGGGCCACTCTTCCTTCTCCCAAGCAAGTAATTTCTCCATTTTCTATTTTTTCTTTAATTTTTTCAATTTCTTTTTTTATTTGCTTTAATTTTTCTTTAGGACATTGTTTGGTTATAAATTCATTTTCTTTATCTGGGAGGGTATCAAGATTGAGCCTGTCTTTTTTTCTGTGTTCTATAATTTCTTGAAATTTTTTCTGAATTTTTAATAATTCTTCGACTGTTTCTGCTTCTTCATAGCTTTTTTTAGGTTCTTCAAGCAATTCTTCCGGAGTTATTTTTTCTGCCTCTTCTATTAATTTTTCTATTTCCTCTTCAATTTCATTTATATTTTCATTGTTTAAGTTTGATTCTTGAGGTTTTTCGGGTGAATTCATAAGATTTTATAATTTTTTATTATAGTAAAGACTAAACATATAATTGTCAAGATAATAGATGAAATTCTAGTATACCATTAAATTTTACATGGCCCGAAGCTTTTGCGATGAATTGCACAAGGGCCGTGTTTTTTTATTTGCTCCAAATGATATTTGGTTCCGTAGCCTTTGTGTCGAGCAAAACCGTAGTTTGGGTATTTTTCTTCCATTTTTTCCATAATTTGGTCTCGGGTTATTTTGGCAATAATAGAGGCGGCGGCAATGGAGAAAACATAACCATCTCCTCCTTTGAGTGCTTTTTGCGGATAACTGGAGTTGGGAAGGGGGAATTTTCCGTCCAAAAGCAGGAAGCCCGGCTTTTCTTCTAAGGCGCCCAGGGCTTTTTTCATAGCCAGAAAACTGGCTTGTAAAATATTGATTCTGTCTATGGTTTGAGGGTCGCAGATACCCACACCCACTCCGGCCAAATTATTTTCAATAATTTCCTTTAATTTTCCTCTTTGTTTGGCGGTTAATTTTTTTGAATCCCGGACCAATTCAAGTTCAGGATTTATTTTAAAATCAGGCGCGCAAACCACACAGGCAGCCACTACCGGACCGGCCAAAGGTCCCCGACCGGCCTCATCTAAGCCGGCTACTAGCTTGTGTCCTTGGCTGAATAATAATTTTTCTTCTTCTAAATCAAGCATATTTTTATTATAGCAGAAAAGGGAAAACAACCCCACCTTGATTTTTTTAGTTATTTATGTTATAAGAAAATAAATTTTAAAAAGGTTGTTTTTAATTAAAAAAAGGAGGATAAGATGAACGAGAATTCAATTTTTAGAGTTTTGATGGATCGAATGTGGAATCGGCTTCCGGGGATCACAATTCCCCCGGAGGATCAAAAAATTTTCTGGGAATTGGGAGAGATGTTATTCGAGGCGAATCTTTCTTCCCGGGAAAAACAGTTGGCCTCTGATGAAATCCGGGAGATGTTAAGGCAGTTAACATCACAGAACGAGGTTTCTGCCCAGAATTTTTTGGAGAATCTCTTAGAAAATCTTTGATCATTAGCTTTTAAACCGTCTAACTTAGGCGGTTTTTATTTTGACAAAGCCGGGGGCAGTGTTAAAATTAAATTAGTTAAAATTTAATTTATTTTTATGTTTACCAAATTAATACAATTTACCAATCCGGATAAAAAAATTTTAAGAGGCATTTATTCCGGCGCTGAAGAGAATAAAAAATTAGTCATAATGGCCAGCGGGCTTGAACGCAAAGCTACTACAGAGAAAAAATTTACAGCTTTAAGTAAAGCCTTAAATCAACAAGGCATAGATTGTTTTCGTTTTGATTACGAAGGTCTGGGTTTATCTGAGGGGGATTTTTCCGATTTTACCGTGGAGAACTGGAAAAAAGATTTATTAAGCGCCAGGGCGGAAATGGAGGGTGTTAAAAAATATGATTCTATTTCTTTAGTGGCTCACAGTGTTTCCGGCTGCGTGGCTGCCTTGGCCCGGGAAGAAGCTGACTGGGAAAAAATGGTTTTATTAGGCCCGGCCTTAAATCAAAAAGATCTCTTGCGCTACTACTTTGCCCAAAACAAAATGAAAAAGGAAGATCCTCGCCTTGAAGTTACTTGGGAGAATTTTCGGGATTATTTCAGGGAAGAGGATTTCCAAGCCTATATTAAAGAAGAGGGTAAAATGACCAAAGAAAATTATATTTTACCTGATTATTTTTTGCAAAACGAGGACAAAGATTATTCTTCTTATTTTCAAGATACGGATAATGTTTTATTGGTTCAGGGGGATAATGACAAAAAAGTTCCTCCGGAAAGTTTTAATATTGATTTTTCTCGGAAAATAACAGTCTCCGGAGGTGATCATGATATGGAAAGACCGGATTTATTGGAGCAATGGCTTTCCGGGTCGGTTAAATTCTTAATCTAAATTTGATTTGTGTTTAAAAAAATTTTTTTATTTTCAGTTTTTTGTTTGTTGGGATTTGTAGTTAGCGGATGCAGCCAAGATTCTGGTTTATCTATTGTAGAGGTGGGGGGCCAGGAGTTTAAGGTGGAGATTCCCCAAACTTCGGCTGCCCGGGCCAAGGGGCTGGCCGGTCGGGAGAATTTGGCGGAGAACAAGGGCATGCTTTTTATTTTTGAGTCCGCGCAATTTGTCTCTTTTTGGATGAAAGATATGTTAATACCCCTGGATTTTGTCTGGATAAGAGAGGGAGAGGTGGTGAGTGTGGAAAAAAATATTAGGCCCCGGGATTATCAACCTCCCCAAACTTTAACTCCGGCGATCAAAGTAGATAAGGTTTTAGAGCTTAAGGCGGGGACGATAGATAAATATAATATTGAGACAGGAGACAAAGTTAATTTGTTAGAATAAAAATATGAAATTGATCAGCGCTTGTCTGGTAGGTATAAATTGTAAATATAACGGCAAGAATAATCTGGAAGATTTGTCCTCGGAGATTTACAAGGAGTACAAAGAAGGGAATTTGATTCCGGTTTGTCCCGAGCAATTAGGGGGTTTGCCTACGCCGCGGCCGGCCGCGCAAATACAAAAGGATAGCGGAGAGGAAGTTTTGGAAGGCAGGGCCAAAATTAAAACCGAGTCAGGCCAAGATGTTTCCGCTTATTTTTTAAAAGGCGCCCGGGAAGTGGTCAAAATAGCGGAAGAGCTGGGAATTAAAGAGGCGATTTTAAAGCAGAGAAGTCCCAGTTGCGGTTGCGGAGAAATTTATGACGGCACTTTTAGCAAAACCATAAAAAAAGGAAGCGGTGTAACCGCTACCCTGTTAAAAAAGAAGGGTGTGAAAATTTATACTGAAGAAGATTTTGTTAGTTAGTGCTTCTGTCCAAGATTTTTTTTATTTCTTTGCCTTGTTTTTGTTGAAGATATTGGTAAGCGGCCAAGGCGGCTATGGTAGCTTCTCCGGCAGCAATGGTAATTTGTTTAAATTCGCCGCTTACCACGTCTCCGGCCGCAAAAAGTCCCGGGGTTTTGGTCATTTGTTTTTTATCCACCTTGATTTGACTGACTTTATCCCTTTCCACCCATTCGCCCACCAAATCAGTGCTGGCGATACGCCCTATTTCTATAAAAATTCCCGCTATATTTATTTCTTTTTCCTTATCGGTTTTGTTGTTTATTACTTTAGCTTTTTCCACTTTTCCTTCTCCGCTTATTTCTTTCACTTCACTGTTTAAAACCAATTCAATATTCTTTTTATTTTTCACCTCTTCCCTTAGAGATTCAAAGCCGCGGAATTCTTCCCGGCGATGGATCAGATAAACTTTACCGGCGATTTTGGAAAGAATTTCCGCCGCATCCAAAGCGCTGTTTCCTCCGCCCACAACCGCCACCTCTTTATTTTTATAAAAAGGGCCGTCGCAGTTAGCGCAATAAGAAATTCCTTTGCCGGTAAACTCTTTTTCTCCGGGAATAGCCAACCTGCGAGGAGAGAGGCCCATGGCTATTATTACGGTGGAGGCCGTAAAATTTTCTTTATTGCTGTGCAGGATAAAATTATCTTCTTTTTTTTCTATTTTTTTAATTTCCTCCGTTTTTATATCCACCCCCAGAGACATAACCTGTTCTTGCATTTTGCTTATAAGTTCATAATTATCTATTTTTTTAAAACCGGGATAATTTTCTATCTCCGAGGCCCACATAACTTGACCTCCGATTTCTTTGCCCACAACCAAGGCCTTCATTTCTCGGCGAGCAGCGTAAATGGCCGCAGTCAGGCCGGCCGGACCGGCTCCGATAATAATGGTGTCATATGTCATATTTTTTTTATTTTTTATTTTATAGATTTTTTAAAATAAAATCAAATAAATTTTTGACTATTAAACTTTTTTTTGTTAGTATTTAAAAACATTTTTAATTAATTAAAGCTAATTTTAAAAATTATGAAAAAATCAATTATTTTGGGATTATTGCTGGTTTTTCTTTTGGCCGGCTGTAATAGTCAAAAATCCGGGGGCGAAAGTATAAGCGCCCAAGACATCTTAACTCCGAAGGAAGCCGGAGCTAAAGCAGAGAAGTTTATAAATGAAAATTTGATCTCGCCGAAAAGCGAACAAAAGGCCACAGTGGCCACTATTACCGAGGAGAGTAATCTTTATAAATTAGATGTAAAAGTAGCCGATCAAAGCATTGAATCCTATATAACCAAAGATGGAAAAAAATTCTTCCCTCAGGGTAGCGACATTGCCGAAGTAGAAAAAGCCGGACAAGAATCTCAAGCTCAACAGAATCCTTCTTCTCAAAATCAACCGGCGACTCAAGTAAGCCAAAAAAGCGATAAGCCGGTAGTGGATCTGTTCATAATGTCTTATTGCCCTTATGGCACTCAAATGGAAAAGGCGATTTTACCGGCAGTCAAGGCCCTGGGAGACAAAATCGATTTTAATTTAAAGTTCGTGGATTATGCTATGCATGATAAAAAAGAAATAGATGAGCAGTTAAGGGAATATTGTATTCAGAAGGAACAGCCGGATAAATTAATAAGTTATCTGGATTGTTTTTTGAAAAGCAGTGATTCTCAAAAATGCCAAAAGGAAACAAACATAGATTCTTCTTCTTTAAAAACCTGCGTGGATAATACCGATGAAAAATTCGGAATTACCGAGGATTATAATGATAAAAGTACCTGGAGGGGTAATTATCCCAGCTTTAGTATTCATGCCGAAGAAAATCAAAAATTGGGAGTTGCCGGATCCCCGACTTTAGTGATCAATGGAGAAAAAATTAAAGCTCAGAGAAATCCCGCTTCTCTTTTGGATACTGTTTGCTCCGCTTTTAACGAAGAGCCCGAAGAGTGTGAAGCCGAACTTTCCGGCTCCACTCCCGCTCCGGGCTTTAGTAGCAATGAAAGCACCAGTAACACTTCCGGCTCTTGCGGTTAATTCCCTTTACATTTTTAAAGCAGGGTGATAATATGGTTTAAAATAATTATTAATTTTCGGTTTAGGAGACTGTTTTGATTTGCCAAGAAGTAAAACGGAGTTTTATAAGGAAAACTTTGTAAAAAGTTTAGTTGTAGCAATATTAAGGAAAATTTGTAGAATATCTCAATATAAAGATCAAAATGCACCAAAAAACATTAACTAAAATTAAAAAATTAGTAAAAGAGCTAAGCGAGTTTAAATAACTGTTTTGCGGTGTTTTGTGTGTTTAAAAAATCTCCTGAAACCGAGTAAGATTTATGGATATCCTTATACAGGTAGTGATATTTATTGTTTTGGCGGTAGGAGGTTTTTTTATTGGATATTGGTTTCGCCAGAAAAAGATTTCCGCCGCTAATAAAAAAGCCGAATCCCGGGCGGAGAAAATTTTAAATGAAGCCAAGAGTAAACAAAAAGAGATAGTTTTTAAAGCTCAGGACAAGGCCTTAAAAATAACCGAGGAAGCCAAAGAAGAAGAAAAGAGACGCAGGGGGGAGATGAATAAATTACAAGCTAAACTGCAAAAACGAGAAGATTCTTTTTCGCAGAAATTGTTGGAGTTGCAAGAAAAACAACAAAAACTTTATGACAAGGTAAATCGGGTGGAAGAGGCCAAGGAGGAGATTAAAAAACTCAAAGAGGAACAGGTGGAAAAATTGAAAAAGATCGCGGATATGAACAAAGAAGAAGCCAGAGAGGTTTTGTTTAAAAATGTGGAATCAGAGGCACAGGAAGATTTAATGGTTAGAATCAACAAATTGGAAAAAGAGTCGGATGAAAAATTGGAGGAAAAGGCCAGGGATTTGATCACCGGAGCCATGCAGAGGATTGTTTCTTCTTATGTTCCGGAGATCAGCACTACTAATGTGGATTTGCCCAGCGATGAAATGAAGGGAAGAATTATTGGCCGGGAAGGAAGAAATATAAAAGTAATTGAACAAAATTTGGGGGTGGAAATAATCGTGGATGATACTCCCAATACTATTACTGTTTCTTCTTTTTCTCCCATTAGAAGACAAATCGCCAAAAGAGCTTTGGATGCCTTAATTAAAGATGGGAGGATTCAGCCGGCCAAAATTGAAGAAGCGGTAGAAAGGGCCAAAAGGGATCTGGCTATAGAAATTAAAAAAGCCGGAGAAGAGGCCTTGTATGAAGTGGGTATAGCCGGTTTTGATCCCAAATTGGTTCAAATTATAGGCAGATTAAAATTTAGAAGCAGTTACGGGCAAAATGCCTTACAGCATTCTTTGGAGGTAGCCCATTTGTCTGCGCTTTTAGCTGAAGAATTGGGCGTGGATGTTACTTTGGCCAAAAAAAGCGGCTTACTTCATGATATAGGTAAGGCAGTGGATCATGATGTAAAAGGAACTCATCCGGAAATCGGAGGTAATATCGGACGCAAATTTAACTTGGCGGAAGATATTATTAATGCTATTGAGACCCATCATGATGACAGGCCCAAAGGCTTGATCGCGGTAATAGTGAAAGTAGCCGACGCTATTTCTGCTGCTCGCCCCGGAGTAAGAAACGATACTTATGAAAGATATTTACAAAGATTGGAAGAACTGGAAAAAATTACCAACTCCTTTGAAGGAGTGGATAAATCTTATGCCATTCAAGCCGGTCGGGAAGTCAGGGTTTTTGTAAACACTGAAGAGGTGGATGATTTGGCCGCTCATAAATTGTCCAGAGATATTGCCAAGAAAATAGAAGAGGAACTAAAATATCCGGGCGAGATCAAGATCAATGTTATTCGCGAGAATAGGATGGTAGAATACGCTCGTTAATTAAAGAGTTTGATTATTGAAAAATATTTGTTATATTAAAATAATAAATAAATAAATGAATTTTATATCTTAATTAAAAGAGATAAAATTCATTAAATATTTTTATGAATAAAGCGGGATTGATCAAAAAAATAGCTGAAAGGACTCCGGGAATTAATAATAAGCAGGCCGAGAATGCGGTTGAGAATATGGTGGATATAATTATTGAAGAGTTAAAAAAAGATGAAAAGATTAATATCAGCGGTTTCGGGACTTTTTTATGCAGAACCAGGCATGCTCGAGGCGGAGTTAATCCCCAGAAGCCGGAAGAAAGAATTAAAATTCCGGAAGTCAAAGTGGCTAAATTTAAGACCGGAAAAAGATTGAAAGATTCTTTAAAAGGGGAGAGATAATTTTTTCGGGAAAAACAGAAAGAGGAGAAGCGAATTGATCGCTCTCCTCTTTAAAGATTGAGTTTTATAGGCTGGGTAGCTCAGTTGGCCCGCCTCGCCCGCCTAGCCGAAATAGTCGAGGCTGGCCGAGCAGAAGCTCGGCTTCAGCGAGGCGGGTTAGAGCGTTTTTATATAATATGTGGTTAGTTTATATAATTTACAGCAAAAAGAGTGACGAGACATATGTAGGTAGTACAGATAATTTTCAAAGAAGATTAAATCAACATAATAATAATTTAGTTAAATCTACCAAAAATAAAAATCCGTGGATACCTATTTACGTCGAGTTTTATCCCAATAAGTTTTTAGTCAGAAAGCGTGAATATTATTTAAAAAGTAGTAGTGGAAGAAGGTTTCTTAAAAAACAAGTAGATTCTATAATAAAAAAATGGCTGGGTAGCTCAGTTGGTTAGAGCGTAGCACTCATAACGCTAAGGCCGTGGGTTCAATCCCCACCCCAGCCACAAATCATTTTAAAGCAGGGCGAGAGCCCTGTTTTTGCTTATATAAAGGGTTTTGTGAGCATATTAGGAAGTAATTGAGTTAATGATTTGCGCGAATTTTTCTTGCCTGTTGCCCACATGTTGCCCAAAATTCTCATTTTCGCCCTTTTTCTCAAGTAAACTTACGGTATCTTTTAAGGTAGATGGAGAGAGGTGAGCATATCTTAAAGTGGTCTGTATGTCCGCGTGGCCGAGTAATTCTTGAATAGCTTTCATGGAAGCGCCAGAGCTTGCCAGGTGGGAGGCAAAAGTGTGTCTAAGCACATGCCACGTTATTCGTCGCAAATTTGCCTTCTCACAAGCCTCATCAAGGTGATTTTGGCAAACAGTGTCTTTTAATGGTCTCTCTGAGTTATCTGTGAATATAAAGCCCTTTTCTTGTTTTCTTGCCATTAAAGAGTTGTAGACTTCTTGAGTCATGGGCACGTATCTTTTTTTGTTGCTTTTAGTCGAGTTGATAACATTTCTGTAGATAGTACTTCTAACAATTATCATTTTTCTCTCCCAGTCAATATCTTTCCAGTTAAGGGCTTTTAGTTCTCCGAATCTCAACCCAGTTTTTAAGGCGGTCAATATCATATCATGCCAAATACCTTTTGCGTGCTCTAGTAGTTTTTCACTTTCCGCAATAGTTAAAAAGTCAAATTCTTGAGGGGGAGTTTTTAAGAGTTTTATTTTAGGCAGATTTTCTAATAAGCCCCACTCTTCCGCTGTCCGTAAACTTTTAGACAAAACATGCAAGTGATTGTTTATACTTTTATTAACTAAAGAAGTTTTCATTTTTTGACTTTTATATTGCTCAATTTGCATGGTGGTGATTTTATCAATAGGGGTTTTACCAAAGAAGGGGATTAAATGTTTACGTAGAATAAACTCTTTAGTTCTAATTTCTGAGAATTTGTTATTATTCTTTACATAAACGTTAAACCACTCCCAGCCATAATCTTTGTACAAGGCCATGGCTTCTTTTTCTTTTGGTTTGTCGTTAATATCCTCACCTTCTGATAATTTTCGCCTTAGCAAGGCCTCGTAGGCTTGAGCGCCAGACTTAGAATTATCAGGGCTTTTTTTACGGTATCTAAACCCATTATGTCGAAAATCAACCCACCAATTTTTTCTAATTATTCTTGCTGTCATATTCATGTTTAATTGTTTCTATACGATTCTTTTGCAAGTAATCCAGTATATCTTTTTTATCAAATCGCAAACTCCCATTTATTCGGTAAAAGGGTATCTTTCTATTATCTACCAGTCTATAAATAGTTGGCTTAGATATTTTTAGAAATTGAGCCAACTCATCGGGTGTTAAGAATTGTATAGAATCAATATTCATTAATTGTTAATGAGCAATATGAAGCCACGTAAAAGTGGATGGGCTTAATATTACTCTAGCATTTTAAAGCTTTTTAATAAATATTTCGTAGTGTTTTTTAAGTGTTTAGACACTATTGTTTTATAAATCAGTTAACTGAATAAATTCTTTAATTTTATTAAAATTATTGTTAACATTGCAGCAAAAGGGTTTACACTTTTAGGCGGTAAATTAAAGTGGAAATATCATTATTCACTTTAATTTACACCCCTATGAACGCCTATGAACCCAAATACATGCAATTACAATTACAAAAATTGGAAAATATCATCCATAAAAAGCAAACAGTAACCTCGGTGGCAAAAGAAATGTTTGTTTCCAGACAAACTGTCCATAAATGGTTGGTGAGATACAAAAGATTCGGGGTGGATGGGATTATCGGGAAGCCAAGAAAAAAAAGACATACTCCTCCTCCCAACAAAACACCCGCTTCGGTGGAACAATGCATTATAGAGCTGGCCCGGAAATATTGTTTTGACGGAGTAGAAACCCTTTCTGACAGACTCCAATACGAATATCGTCTTACGCTCAATCCCGCGACAATATATCGAATACTAAAAAGGAACAATATTTGCTACGGCGATCAGCATACTTATACTCGGAAAAAGTGGAAAAAACAATTATTCGCTCACCAGGAGGCGGGGCAAGAACTGCAGATGGATACCAAATATCCTCATGGATACAAACAAGGAAAAGTGGTCTACACAGTGATAGATGACGCCTCCAGATGGGCATTCGCCTGGGGTTATTCCCGCGCTAACGCCAACAACACCGTGGATTTTGTAAACAGAGTATTGAAAAGAGCGCCATTTTCGATCCAAAAGATACGCACCGACCAAGGCACCGAATTTTTAAACGACAAATTGAAATATTTATTAAAAAAACATAACATTGAACACCGCAAAAATACGCCATATTGCCCGGAAGAAAACGGCAAAATAGAGAGATTCCATTCAACCCTGACCCAAAAAGCTTTTCGATTCGGTTTTTATCCGGATGAACCTTTGGAGGACATGCAATACAAGCTCAATTTATTCCTGCAGTATTATAATTTCCGGAAGAAACATCGGGGCTTGAACATGAATGGATTAACACCTATGCAAAAATTAAATGAACTGGCGAGTGTAAACTTGACGCTGCAATGCCACAATTATTGACTAAATTATATAAAAATGTTATAGTATAAATTCGAACCTTATAAATAAACAGAACTACCAAACATAATACGATAATAGGGAGGCTGTCATGTTAGCAAGAGAACTTAGCGAGTCTGTCCAAAAAATGTATTTAAGTATTAAGGCTGAACCCACTGAAGGTCTTTTTGTAGCTCAAAAATTTAACGGTAAATATTGTTTTATCAAAGAAACGGGCGAGCTAGCTTTTGAGGGTGAATTTGATTCGATAACACCTTTTTCCGAGGGGTTGGCCGCTGTGGTTGCTAATGATGAAAGCTATCACATAAAACTGGATGGCACCCCAGCTTACCGTAGCCGTTTTTACGATGTTAGCCCTTTTAATAATGGCGTGGCCTGGGCATGTAAGCACGGAAGTGATTTGTGGGTAAAAATTAATAAAAGTGGAGATTTCTTGACTGACTGGATTCCGGGGTATGAAATTTGGTAATTTTTTACAGAACTTTTATAAAAGAGGGGCTGATACAATTTCGGCCTCTTTTTATTTAATTGATTACTCAATCATTTTAGTTGAATACGGTCTTTTTATTAGCATTTATTAACAAATTTTTTATTATTTGTTTTTTTAACCCTTCTCCATAATCTTCTTTATCAACTTCTTTAAAAGCTGAGTAGACTTCATTTTCTGAATATGGAAACCTTAAATCGTTTAGTCCGTTAATAATGCTGTTTAAAATAACAATATCCGAAATTCCTCCAAATTTTTCCAAGTCTCTAAAATATAAAAATATTGTTCTGATTCTTCTTTTTTTCTCCCTGAAGCCTTTCAAGGATTCGTTTACATAATTTTGGATTGTCATAAATTTTTAATGGTTAATGATAAATATCTCATAATCGCGCCAAAATTTTCACACAGAAGCAAATTTTTCCATTTATCCAGTTATTTGATATTTGGCAAGACTTTTTTTAAATAGCACTGCCTGTAAAATTCCATGTTTTTATCTAGTAAATAAATATTCTCTTGAAACGAATTTTTTTAAAATTCAATTCTAATATTATATTATTCAGTTAATATTATTATTTAATATTATTAGTGGGTATTTCACGGCTACATCATGGCCAGCAGACAACCTATCAGGGAGGTGTCTCACGACTAAGGTTTATTTTATAAACATTACTGCGGACCTTATTGTCATCTATTTTTATAAGAACCCCGCTTTCTCTGAGTTTCTTTAGGGCGTTTTTGGTTGTTGATTCACAGCACCCCACTTTTTCGCTTATTTTTCTAATGCTTGGAAAGCATGTTTTTTTACCAATCATGTGTCTCTTGATTATTATCAAAACAAGCTTCTCGTAGTAGTTATATTTTTTACTATCAAGAAACCAATTAGGTATTTGCGTAAAGCCTCTTGTGTGATACTCAATTTTTTTATTTTTTTCTGGTAGCTGGTTGAGTAAATCTTTAATTGAGTCCATATAAATTTAAATTTTAAATCTGTTTATCGATATCTAAGAATATTGCGAATTGTTCTTTGAGCCTCTTCTAAAGCCCGACTAGAAATTTTTAATTTGCCTTCAAGGTGGTTTTTAATAATTTTTTGACAAGTCGCCTCATCCTCAAAAACAAAAAAACAGACCATCCCCTCCCAATAAAAGGAGTCTAATGTCTGTTCGTTTGATAAAAGTAGAGTAGCGTGAAAGCTGTCCTTTGTGATAAACAAGTTTGTTAAAACCTTTGCATTTTGCATAATTAAATTTTTAATAATAAAAAATAACCTTATTTAAAGGTTATCTTTTTATTAAATTTAGGTATAAGACAGATAGGTGTTTAGCTATTTGTCCTCTATTGTATTTATGTCTTTTTTTATTCTTTTTATTCTTTGTAAAGTTTTACTGATGGCATCAATAGGTACATCTTCTTTGTAAATTTCCCATAACTTTCTTTGTATAACAATCTCTTTATAATGGTCTTTTTCTGGGTTGTATTCAATTATTCCATCATTTATTTTATTTGCAATATCTAAAATTCTAAAACCTCTGCCCAAGGTCATTTTGCTTTTACGGGGCGTGTTTTTAATTTCTAAAATATTTTTCAGGTATTTAGTAATATCTTTTAAAGGTGTGTTTTCGTCAAAGGTGAGTTGTATTTTGGGTGTATGAGAAGTAGTAATTAATTTATGTTCTATGGTTGGGAAGCGGGTTTTTGGATGAGTAAACATGGTTTGAGCTATTGATTGAGTTGAATCTAAAACTGCCTTCGAGGCTATCTCTGATATTATATTTTTAGCAATAATTTTTTTTCTTTCTATTTCGTGTAGTTTATAGTTACTTAAAAAATATTTGCTTTTACAAATTAAATTAACAATATCTTCATATTCTTTAGAAGAGTATATCTTATAAACCACTTTGTCTTTTTCCTTTTGTTTTGAAGCTAAAGATTTATCAATAATTTTATTTAGGTGATTAACAAATTCGTCATTCAACAGCATTAATAGTAAGGTTTCATAAACCTCGTTTCTACCCCCTCTTTTTAAACCATAAAGATAGCTCTTAACCACTTCAGGTATGACATCGTTTTTATTAATTGGCATTTATTAAATTTTCATTTTATCTTTTAGTTCATTTATTCTTTTCTTCCTGCGCCATTCATGAAACCATTTCATGATAAAAGCTGATGCTGGTGTGCTGTATTGTATCTTCGGATTATTAAGTATTTTAAATTCATCAATTTCTTTTTTGGTTAAGTTGGGGTATTTTTTCTTTTCTTCATCACTTAGTGCTTCTTCGTATAAATTTTTCATTGAGATTTTTTTGTTCATAAATTTCTTAAAACTAAGAGTATTATATAAACAAAAGAGCACCAAAACCACCATTTTTTAAAATAATTCACCTCTCTTTTGTTGTACGAGTCACTAATAATATTAACTACTGTGTATAATAGAATTATGCTCAAAAAAGAGCTTATTAGGCCTAATACGTGGTAAATATTCATATACACCATTTTAATAAATATATTGTTATTTTTTCATATTTTAGCCCTAAAATCAAGCTCCATCGTTAAGAAAAAAAGATTTTTATATTAGTTTTAATGTAAAGAGACCAATTATCTAATATAAGCCAAAAGTATGGACAAAACTATTTTTTGATGATAGTTTTAAAATAAGCAATTTTAAATATAAAAATTAAAAATGAGATATTGAAAATTGGAATAAAAAATTTATTCTTTTAGTTGTTATATTATTGTTTTGTTCTGTTTTAACAGCTAATAACAGCCAAGCATCTTCAGATTATTTAGGATATGTAGGCAATGAAATCAGTATATATTATTCAGGAGATGACTGTTTAGAAGAGACCAGTAGCAGTGCCAAAGTTAGAATTGGGGGCGAGGAAGTAGATATAGAAAATTGGTGGCAGTGTAGCGGAAGAATAGATATTGTTATTACCGCCAATGTAAATCATAGTGGGACAATTAAAGTTTATAGACATGATTCTGTCATTGAGGAAGCTGGTTATTTTGAGTTAATAAAGGACCCCAGAATATATAGCGTCAACCCCAAATATATAGTTCCCGGAGAGACATTAATAGAGGTATCTGGAAATTATTTCGGGGAAGATTTTTACGATGACACTCTTTATGTTACAGGAGAGAATCAAGAAAAAGTTGAAATAGAGAGAGTGGTTGAGTGGAGCGATGATTCAATAAAGTTTTATGCCCCCTCGAACATGGGGGCTGGAAATGTATATGTAAGAAAGTATGCAAATTATAATTATACAGAGTTTGATGAAAGTGATTATTATTATATAAAACCGCAAGGCTGATTTACCGAGATACTACCAGGCCTTTAGCGGAGTTAAGTTTTAATATGAATTTTATAAAACAAATAATTTTAATACTTCTTTTAAAGAGCATTTAATAATGAGTAAAAAACACTACATAAAAATAACTATTAAAAAATTACAGGATTATTTAAAAGTTAATAAGACGACAAAAATAATCATAGCAGTAATTATGGTTTTAGGCCTTCTTTTTTATTGGTATGAATACAGACCAAGCCAGATTAAAAAAGAGTGTTTTAAAGAGGCTGGGGAAAAGGCTGAAGAGCTATTAAAAACAAAAGCAGAGTTGTCAGGTAAATATAAAGAAGAGGCAGAAAGGGGTTTATTTTTTAAAGATGATTTTGAGCAGTATTATAAAAATTGTTTAAGAAAAAAAGGGTTTTAAAAACCTTAAAAACAGCCTTTTACTTCCGATAAGTATAATTACAGGAAGTTAAAATTAAAGGTTAAAAAGCATTAAAAACTAACATAAAAAACTATGGAAGATCTATTTTTAGTATTATTCCTTATTTCATTAGTGGGATTAATTGTAGGACTTATAAAACCTTCTATTTTTAACCCCATTACTAAAAAGGAAACTACAAAAAAACAAGTGGGGGTTATTTTTGGAGGAGCTTTAATTTTATTTTTTGTTTTATTTGGGGTAGTGGCGGAACCCAGTGAGAAAGATGCTTCCGATGAGAATGGAGATGTCGCACAAGAAGAGTCAAGCAATAAGGAGGATTCAAAAGAATGGACAACCGTTAAAATTATTAAAGGCCAACAAACTCCTAAAAAAGAAAGTGAAGTTTTTACCATTAATTCTAACGAATTCCGGGTAAAATACTCAAATTCTTACAACGGTGATTATTCCACTCCTTTGTTCGCCATTAAAGTTGCTAACCCTGAAGGAGAGGAGATTGATCTTGATTGTAATCCTTTGGTAAATATTACTGATTCTTCCTCTCTTTCTGTTTCCGACTCCAAAATTTGCCGTGCAACCGGGGATTTTAAACTTATTATATCCTCAACCGCCGAAGCTGATTGGGAAGCTGAAATTGAGGAATTGCAGGAGGCAAAAGAGTCGACATCAACAACAGAGCCGAAACGAGTGGAGACAGAGAAAACAAACAACAAAATCAAATCAGAATCAGAGGAAACAAAAGAGCCAACAGAGGAGACAGGAGAGGCGGTAGAGACCGAGGCCGAGCCAGAAGCAACAACGGGAGAAAGGAACGCATTGAGTAAAGCTAAAACCTATTTAGACCAGATGGCTTTTTCACGAGACGGGCTGATTGAGCAGTTAAAATATGAGGGATTTACACACCAGCAAGCTGTTTATGGGGCAGATAATGTCGGGGCTGACTGGAATGAGCAAGCAGTAAGACAAGCTAAAATCTATTTAGACCAGATGGCTTTTTCACGAGACGGGCTGATTGAGCAGTTAAAATATGAGGGATTTACACACCAGCAAGCCGAGTATGGGGCAGAAGGTGTAGGATATTAAACTATTTAAAAAACAGCTTTTTATCTCTGATAAGTATAATTTTCCTACCAAATTAAGTAAAATAAAAACAGAAAGAGCTAAAAAGTTTATTAAAAACTAACATAAAAAACTATGGAAGAGGCGGGGGACAAAATTAGCATACTTTAAAGACTTATAAAAAAACGCACCATAGAGGAAATAAAACAAAAAGACTTTTTAAAGATGAGCGAGTTAGCCGAGCTTAACGGGGTTAGGTATAGCACGGTTAAGTATTACAGCGAGTTAGGATTATTGCCATACGAGCAACAAGGCAAGCGGTTAGCCCAGTATTACCCGACCAAAGAAGCCAGCCAGAGACTTAAAGAGATTTTACATTTAAGGGAAAAGGGCAAGAGCATAGGCGAAGTTATAAGCCATTTAATAAATAAATAAACCTATGGATAAACATAAATTGATTTTACCAATTAGCATTTTATTAGCCAGCTTAATTTTGGGCGGGTTTTTTTACGCCAGCCAGATAAATAAACAGGAGTCTATTGAAAAGCAACAGCAGATTAAATTACAAGAGGATAGGCGACAGCAGGAGGTTAGATTGCAAGACGACAGGCGAGCAGAGGAAGCAAAAGCAGAGCAAGAGCATAAAGAATATGTAGCCAAAAGAAAAATGGAGTGTTATAGCATTTATAAGAAAGAGAGAGAAAAATATAATAATTTAACAAATTATGGATATGTTGAAGAATGTTCAGAAGGTTCTAATTTTCGGTGCCAAGACGACAGTTGCGAGCTTATTTATAAAAACCCCGATTATAATGAAAGAGTTTGTGAGCGGAAACTTAACCTTAAGGAAGATGAGGATAAAATAGATAAAATAAGTGAGAGCCTAAAAATACCAGAGTGTAAGAAGTATTTTAGAAAATACCGCTAAATAAAACAGAGATATAAATAATTTAGACAATCTTGAATTACAATATATTTTTCTTAATCATCATAGTGAATCTGTAAAATATGAGGCTTACAAAAATATAACAGACCATTTAATTTCAGTTGATAAGGGCCTTTTAAGACAGGGAGTATCAAGATTTATTTGGGATAATGAAACCAAGAGTTGGCAATTATTATAATATTAAATTTATATGACAAAAAAAAGACATATACATTTTCCAGAAGATGAAAAGCCTACTATAATAGATGAAGAAAAGAATGAAAGTGTTACAAAAAAATGTCCTTATTGTGCCGAAGAGATTAAACAAGAGGCTGTAAAATGCAAGTATTGTAAAAGTATGTTGAGCGAAGAAAAAAACGACAGGGAAAACCAAGAAAATAATTCAGAGCATGAGGGGAGGTATGCGACGTTGGCTGTAATTATACTGTTATTGGGACTAGGTTCAGTTTTCTTTGCATCTCTTGGCGCCATTCCTCTGATTGCTTTTATTTTTAGTGTTTTTGGTTTGTTTAAGATTAGATACATGTCGAGAGCTAGCAAAACAATAACAGTAATCGGATTTGTTTTAAGTTTAATTTATCTTGTTAATTTTTTCTTCGTTTACAGCTCGGTCGGACCAGACTTACTGGGATTAGCTTACGATTCTAATCAGGATTACACGAAAGTCTCTGGGATGAAGGTTAATGTACTTCATGATGGTCAAAGAGTTGTTGAGTGGTGGTTTAATGGACCCAACTTGGAAAACGAGGATGTTTGCAAGGAGTGGAATAATTATAATAATTGCAGTTTGGTCGTTAAGGAAAACACCCCTGGAGGAGAAGTCTTGTTTACCAGTAACATGAGGGAGCATACTCTTTGTGGTATTGTTGACAATTCTCACTATATACCTAAAAGTTTTAATTCTGATTTAAAAGGGGTGGATTCTTATTGTACGGAAATTAAATGTGATGACGGGAAAGAATCTATGCGTAAATGTTGGAAAAATAATTAATTTAATATTTAATATTGACAAAATATGATTGTAGCAAGATGCACTCGATGCAGTCATAACACAGAGCAACCAAGAGACATCAACCAGAGATGTAGAAAAAAAATAAAAAACAAAAGGTGTAAGGGGGTGTATAGAAGCAAGTTAACACCTTGGGAGGAAAATCAATAATTGTGTTATCATCACCTTCCCCTGCATTGCTATGGATGCCCATATAATGCCCACAAGGTGATAAAACTGGATGAAGCTGGATTAATGCGGATTAATACAAATACCATCAAATATTGACTAATATACAAGAATTTCGATTATTTCTCCCATATTTTAGCCAAATCTTTAAAATCCCTCTTTTCGGTTTCAATCTCCAACTCGGTCCCCAGGCAGGCCAGCGGGAGCGACCGCGAGATGCAGAGACGGAACTTATAGCTTTAGTCATTCAAGGAGGGGTACCTGTTCTCATCATGGTGGAGTGTCAATATGGTATTAATTGTATATAAATAATTTATGAAAAAGATTTACTTTATTTTGCTTATTATTTTTAGCGTGCCAATCTTTATAATTTTATGTTTATTGATAATGCATTTACTCGGATATAAAATTAATAAAGAATACTTTGCTTATGATAGAGAGAGATGCATTGAAGAAGAGTATCCAACTTATTATCATCATTCGGGGATAGAAGGTTGTATTTTTTGGATGAGAAATGATTATCTTGAAAAAAAACAATCATGGCGTTCGCAATTTTCCATTGATACTGAATATTGTAATAGTAAATATAATAAGAATGATTTTAAAGATAAGATGGATAAAATGGGCGATCCTAAATGTTCCTATATTGGTTTTAAAAAATTGAAAAGAAAAGAAAATTGGGATTATCTAATCTCAGAAGAGAAGGATGATTTTTATGAATATTGTGTTAATCAAGCTTGCCCTGAACCACCTTTGTTTAAATAAGTTTATTAATAAAGTTATTTCATGAAGAAAATAAATGACTGGTTTGCCAATCAACCAATACATACAAAGATAATTTTCCCTTTATTGTTGCTTTTTTATTTTGGGGTTGCCTTGTATAAATCCTTAAATATGCTTTTTGCAAATGGATTTGGGATATTCATTGGTCGGTTTGTGGGGAGTTTTATAGGAACTATACTTTTGCCTATTTTTCTATCTTTAATAATTTCTTTTATCCCATACGGCATTGCAAGAAGCGTATCAAGTAAATATGACAAATATTGCGATTATTTTTCAGTTGTTTTTTTATTGATTTCATTACTAATATTTTTACAATAGTTTTTTATAAATATATATTTATATCACCTCCTTCATATTGCCTGTGAGCGTTGCCCACATGTTGCCCACGAGGTGATAATAAATGATAACATTTAATTTTGATTAACTTGATTAATAATCAAGATTTACCCCTAATATAAGCTAAGTAGCTGAGAGAAAGCAGTAATGACAGGAACTTGCTAAAATAGGCTTAAACGGTTTCAATCCCCACCCCAGCCACATTCTTATTTATGATTTAGCGATTTATGATTTAAGATTATTTTTGTTATTTTTTGAAAAAATCATAAGTCCTAAAATCATAAGTCCTAAAATGAGGAGCGCCCCAGCCACATTCTCATTTATGATTTAGTGATTTATGATTTAAGATTGTTTTTGTTATTTTTTGAATTGCGAATTACGAACCCCATTTTTTTAGAAACAAATTTTAGGTTTGTTTTTTTTGTTTGTAAAAATAATAAAAATTGTTATAATAAAATTAAGAGTTTATAATTAATTTTAAAATTTATGAAGAAAAAATTATTAGTTATCTCAATTTTAATGTTAGCTCCTTTGGTGTTAAGCGGGTGCTTGGGTGGAGACGAGGACACTCAGAAGCAGAAAAAGAATGCCGAAGGACAAAAACAAGAACAACAAAAAAAGCAAAGCTTTAAAGGAACTATTAAAACCCTCTTGGAAAAAGGGGAACCTTTAAAATGCAATTTTTCTCATTCCGGAGAAAAATCCCGGATGAGCGGAACTGCTTATGTGGACGGAGAGAAGGTCCGTCAAGATGTTTCTATTGACCAGGAAGGGGAGCAAATGAACACCCATGTAATTGTCAAAAACAAACAAGTTTATACCTGGACTTCCATGCAGCCCGGTCAAGGTATAAAAATGGATCTTTCTGAATTGGAAGCCAAGCAAAAGCAAAACCAAAAAACCGAAAAGAAAAGCGAGTCCAAAACTCCTCAAGGAGTGTCCGAATCTTTTGAATATAATTGTTCCGCTTGGAGCGGAGAAGATTCTAAGTTTACTCTTCCCGGAGGGGTGGAATTTATGGATTTAGGAGGAATGATGAACCAAATGCAAGATGCGCAGCAGGATTTGCCGGAAAATTTACCCTCCAGCCCCGAAGAAGCCGAGGAGTTGAAACAACAAGGATCGGAAGCTATAAATCAAAATGATACAGAAAAAATGAAACAGCAAGCCTGCGAGGCTTGTTCTATGGCTCCTAATCCGGAAGAATGTCGCGCCAATTTGGGTTGCGAGTAGATAAGGAGCCAATATTGCCAAATAAAAAAACTTTTGTTAGTATAAAAAACAGCAACAATGACCGGTTGCTGTTTTTGTTAATTTTAAAATTACGCACCGTTAGCTCAGTTGGTAGAGCAGCTGCCTCTTAAGCAGACGGTCGCAGGTTCAAATCCTGCACGGTGCACCGCTTTAAAAAACTTTTCTAAAAAGTTTTTTAATATTTTTCAAAATTTAAGGTATCAATATAAATTTTTATAACGAGCAAAGCTCTACGGTCATAAAAATTTACATTGATGATGATGTTTATTATCTTTCCAAAAGCAAGGCATTAGAATGTATAATAATATATAATCTAACACCACAATCCAAAAATTAGATTGACTAAGAAGAATATATAAATTATAATTTATTTAAATATTAAAATAATAAGAAAGAAAATATGTCAGTACCCAAGAAAAAAAGAACCAAGGGGTCAGGAGGTAAAAGAAGATCTCACAATGCTTTGAAAAAAATGGAATTGGTAAAATGTTCCAAATGTAATAAAATGATAAAACCCCATTCGGTTTGTCCTAATTGCGGGACCTACCAGGGAAAAGAAGTGATAAAAAAAGAAGTTTCCGCTAAAAAATAAATATTTTTTATTTTTTATAATTTTGTAAATAAAGTAACTTAAAAAAATGTCTAATCGTCACCTTGCTCGCACTATTGCTATGCAAACTTTATTTAATTGGGATTTTCAGGGGAAGCCGGATTGCAATTTTGAGGAGTTAATTAAAAATAATTTTTCTAATTTTGCTCCCAATTTCAACGATCAAGGGTTTGTCCTGGATCTTGTTAAGGGAGTGAAAAAGAATTTATCTCAGATTGATAAATATATTATTAAATACGCTACCGAGTGGCCCTTGGAACAAATTACTTTGGTAGACAGAAATGTTTTAAGAGTGGGGGTTTATGAATTGGTTATAAATGAGGAAATACCTCCCAAGGTGGCGATTGATGAGGCGATTGAGGTGGCCAAGAGTTTTGGCGGTGAATCTTCCGGTAAATTTGTTAACGGGGTTTTGGGAGCGATTTATAGAGAGTTGCCTTCTAAACAAAAAGAAAAGGGATCGGAAAACAATCAAGAAAAAAAGGAGGAATAGTTTTAGAATTAATTTTCCTGTGTTGTTTTATAGCTAGATTAAATTTAATATAGACATAAAATAATACGGTATAAAAGAAAGAATGAAGGATTTTTCGATATTGGAGGAAAAAATAGGAGTGAAATTCAATGATCAAGACTTGCTTAAGCAGGCTCTGGTGCACCGTTCTTATTTAAATGAGCATCCTGATTTTGAATTAAATAACAATGAAAGATTGGAATTTTTGGGTGATGCGGTACTGGAAATCGAGGTTACGGAATATCTTTTTTTTAATTTTCCGAATAAAAAAGAAGGAGAGTTGACCAATTTCAGGGCCAGTTTGGTAAATACCAAAATGTTGGCTTCTGTGGCCGAAGAATTGAATTTGGAAAAATTTCTTTATTTATCCAAAGGAGAGTCTCAAGACAAAAACACTAAAGCTCGGAAATCAATTTTGGCCAATACTGTTGAAGCTGTGGTGGGGGCCATATATTTGGATCAGGGGCGCGAAAGAACTCAGAAATTTATAGAGGAAAGAATAATTAAAAAATTTGATTATATTTTAAAAAATGAACTTTATTTAGACCCCAAATCCCGTTTCCAGGAAAAAGCCCAAGAGATAGAAGGGATCACTCCTCATTATAAAGTGCTAAAAGAATCAGGGCCGGATCATGATAAATTTTTTGAAGTGGGGCTTTATTTGGATAAAGATTTAATAGCCGTAGGCAGGGGTTCTTCCAAGCAGGAAGCTCAAATAGAGGCGGCTCAGGAGGGAATAAAAGAAAAAAATTGGTAGAATATTATTTTTAATATTTTTTATGAATCTTAAAAAACTTTTTCAAAAAGCGGTAAAAGAAAAGGCCTCGGATATCCATTTAGTAGTGGGCTTGGTTCCGATCATAAGAAAAGAAGGAGAGATTTTTTATTTAAAAAAAGAATCTAAGATTGACAATGATAGTTTAACTAAAGAAATTTATTCCATTATTACCGAAAACCAGAAACAAAGATTTGAATCGGATTATGATCTGGATTTTAGTTATTCTTATGAAGGTTCCCGTTTTCGGGTTAATATTTATAAGGAAAAGGGAAACATTTGTTTAGCTGCCCGTATAATTCCGGGAAACGAGCCCGGTTTAGGAGAAATTGATATGCCCGAATTTACTTCTGAGTTGTTAAATTCAAATAAGGGGTTAATATTGGTTACCGGCCCCACCGGTTGTGGCAAATCCACCACTTTGGCGGCCATGATTAATTATATTAACAAAAACAGAAAGAAGAACATAATTACTTTAGAGGATCCGATTGAATTTATATTTGAGCCCCAAAAAAGCGTGATTACTCAGAGACAGTTAGGCACTGACATGATCTCTTTTAAAAGCGGTTTAAAGCATGTATTAAGACAGGACCCCGGAGTTATAATGGTAGGCGAGATGAGAGATTTGGAAACCATTGGAACCGCCATAACTTTGGCAGAAACCGGTCATTTGGTTTTGGCTACTCTTCATACTTATAATGCGGCCCAAACTGTGGATAGAATTATTGATATTTTTCCCTCTCATCAACAAAATCAAATTAGATCACAGGTTGCCAATACCTTAAAAGCGGTTTTCTCTCAAAGGTTAGTACCCAAAATTGGCGGAGGTAGAGTAGCCGCTCGGGAAATAATGGTAAGAAATGCGGCAATAGCTAATTTGATCCGAGAAAACAAAATAGCTCAAATTAGGAGTGTTTTGGAAACCAGTAAAGAAGAAGGTATGGTCACTATGGACAGTGAATTAAGAAGACTTTTTGAAGAAAAGGTTATCTCCCAAGAAGAAGCGGAAATGAGAATGGAAAATCCGGAATATTTAGATAATTAAAGAGCTTGTTAACTCTTGACATTGTTTTAAAATACAGGTAACATTATCACAGTCGGTCTTATAAAGCTTAAAGAGGTTATTAAATTTTTAATAAAAAGTAGAAAATCAATTGGTTTGGTTTTTTTTATTTTTTTAAACCCGAGAACTTTAAAAAATTAAAGTTCTCGGGTTTGAAAAAGAACTTTGACAATTTTTAGACTTTTCGTAAAATTTGCATTCCACATTTCTTAAAAACCAGAAGTGTGGGAAAATCACGTCAAGGGTGTATGGTGAATGCCTTGACATAAGAAGCCGATGAAGGACGTAGCAGCCTGCGATAAGCCTCGGTGAGGTGGCAAGCAACCTTTGACCCGGGGATTTCCGAATGGGGAAACCTATCTCGAGGAAGTCGAGATGTCCTTTTATTTTAAATAAGAGGGCGGGCACCCGGTGAATTGAAACATCTTAGTAACCGGAGGAAAAGAGAAAAACGATAGCTTTTAGCTTTTAGCTGTCAGAGCTTTTAGTTTTACTATTGGCTAGCAGTTAAAAGCTATAAGCTAAGATTCCCCGAGTAGTGGCGAGCGAAAGGGGAGGAGCCCAAACCTTATAAACCGCGTTTCGATTCCGCTTCGGCGGAGTCGGAGCTGAAGGCGTCAGGGCCATATGTTTATAAGGGGTTGCAAGAATATTATTATCCGTTACCTGAATAGAGCGGAGCAAAGTCAAAAAAGAAATT
The DNA here is from genome assembly GCA_964644045.1 of uncultured Gammaproteobacteria bacterium. Taxonomy (GTDB): domain Bacteria; phylum Patescibacteriota; class Patescibacteriia; order Patescibacteriales; family JAGXOH01; genus JAIOTG01. The sequence continues at coordinate 1,570 of CAZXUK010000004.1, read as the reverse complement.
TTTTAGTTGAATAAGCTGGAAAGTTTGGCCATAGAGGGTGATAGCCCCGTAAACGAAAAAAAATTTCTCTTTGCCATAATATTCTTAAGTACTGCGGAGCCCGTGAAACTCCGTAGGAATCTGGGTCGACTATGATCCAAGGCTAAATACTTCTTATGATCGATAGTGAACCAGTACCGTGAGGGAAAGGTGAAAAGCATCCCGGTGAGGGAGGTGAAATAGTACCTGAAACCATACACCTACAAAGAGTCGGAGTCCCCTTCGGGGGGTGACGGCGTGCCTATTGAAGTATGAGCCAACGAGTTTGCGTAAACGGCTTGCTTAAGCTCCATTGCGGAGAGTAGGCGTAGTGAAAGCGAGGGTTAATTGCCCGTTTGTCGTTTGCGCAAGACCCGAAACCGAGTGATCTAACCATGGCCAGGTTGAACTTCGTCGAAAGACGGAGAGAGGACCGCACCCACCAGCCGTTCAAAGCTGGGGGATGAGCTGTGGCTAGCGGAGAAATTCCAATCGAACTCGGCGATAGCTGGTTCTCCCCGAAATAGCTTTAGGGCTAGCCTCGGATGTTTGTTACGGGGGGTAGAGCACTGAATGAGGGCGGGCCCTTTTGGGTACCGTTTTCAACCAAACTCCGAATACCCGTAATTTATAATCCGGGAGTTAGACCATGGGGGCTAAGCTCCATTGGTCGAAAGGGAAACAGCCCGGACCGCAATCTAAGGTCCCTAAATGTATGCTAAGTGTGAAAGGTGGTGGTACGACTGCGACAACTAGGAGGTTGGCTTAGAAGCAGCCATCCTTTAAAGAACGCGTAACAGCTCACTAGTCAAGTTGCGTTGCGCCGAAAATTTAACGGGGCTAAGCATACTACCGAAGATGCGGATCTATTATTTTCGAATAATAGGTGGTAGGGGAGCGTTCCGCTTGGCGTTGAAGCCGAATCGTGAGGTTTGGTGGAGCAAGCGGAAGTGAGAATGTTGGCATGAGTAGCAAAACGGCAGGTGAAAACCCTGCCCACCGAAAGCCTAAGGTTTCCTGGGCAACGTAAATCGTCCCAGGGTTAGTCGGTCCTAAGACAAATCTTGTGTAGTGCAAGAGTAGTCGATGGATAGCTGGTTAATATTCCAGCACTGCTGTAATTTTCCGACGGAGGGACGCAGTTTTGAGGTCTGAGCGTGTTTATGGTATGCGCGTTGATGATCCCGAGGAAGGATCCAGGAAAATCCGGATCCGTTATTTCTTAGGGATTATCAAAAGACGAAATCGTAAGATTGAGTCAATTCAGGCGGAGGAACTGCCTAGAAAATCTTCTAGGGTTAAAATTACAGTAACCGTACCGCAAACCAACACAGGTAGGCGAGGCGAGGAGCCTCAGGTGTACGAGAGAACCTTCGTTAAGGAACTCGGCAAAACAGCGGCCGTAATTTCGAGATAAGGCCTTCCGCCCTCCGGGGCGGACGCAGCTAAAGAGCCCGAGGGACTGTTTAGCAAAAACACAGCTCTCTGCTAACTCGAAAGAGGATGTATAGGGGGTGACGCCTGGCCAGTGTCCGAACGTTAAGGGGAGGGG
>CAZXUK010000003.1:0-72052 GCA_964644045.1 uncultured Gammaproteobacteria bacterium | reverse complement strand
ATTTTTTCTTTTTTCTCTTTCTCTTTTTTCTCTTTTTCCTCTTTCTCTTTTTTATCGCCTTTTTTCCCGGAACCAAAAGACTCGGATTTCGTTTTTAAATCACCCAAATCATATTCAATATCTCTTTCCGGCAAATCTTGTAAATTCAAACCTTGCTCCTCTTCCTTTTTCTCTGTTTTCTCAAAATGATCGTCGGGCAAACTCTTTTTGCTTTTTTCTGACCTCGGCTCGGATTTAAGATCCTCGGAGGTTGCGGAAAAATATTTATCACTGATCCGCAAAATCTTATCGCTTATTTTTTCTCCCAGGCCCAATCCGCCCCGGGCGAATTCTTTGGTCAAAGCCATTCGGGTGGCGGAACGATTTCTCACCCCCTTTAGATAAGTTAAAATTATATTCTTAAATCTCTCCTCTGAATCCGTACTGCTAAAATTTATTCCCGTTTCCCGGATTATTTTTTCCAAAGTTCCGGCCAATTTTTCTTCCTGTTTTTGCTGTTTTTCTTTCTCTTCCCGGGTTATTTTCTCTTTTACTTCCTTTAATTCTTCTTCATCTTCCGGAGAAAAAACCAGATCTTCCCAATCACCTTTGTACCTCTCCGCCCGACTCAGCTCCAATTCCTCCCCTTCATGATCATAAGCCGACAATTTTTTCTTTCGCTTTCGGGGAAGAAAACGCTCCTTTCGGGTATCCGGAGTCGACGACCCTTTCTTTTCCCGGGGTTCGGATTGTTCTTGTTCCTCGGTTTGTTCCTCGGTTTCTTGCGGAGAAGGAGAGGACGGGGGTTCTTCCCTTTTTTCTTCTTTTATTTCTAAAGTTTCCGTATCTTGAGTCGCGCTTGCCTCTTCTGTCGGCTTTTCTTGTTTTTCCCCTTTAGCTCCCGTCTCCGGAATATTCAGATAATCGGTCAGATCTTTAAAAACCCGAGAAGCCAAGTCTTCTTTTAATTCCCCGGCTCTATCCAGGGGCATGTCAAAATTTTTGCGCAGATAAGTTTCCAAGTCGGGCCAAACTATCTCTTTGATCATTATCTTGATAATTAAAGAAGGCAGATCGATCTGATATTTATCTTCCAAATCGGAGATCTGGGCCGAAATCTCGGGAGTGGAAATTTTTTCCTTGATTTTAGGATCCAATTCTTCGTATTTTTTTAAATAAGGAAGCATAGTTTTTATAAAATTTATTTTTCTTTTATTTTTTCTATCTCTTTTTCTATCGCCTTTCTTTCCAAGCTATTTTTTTTATACTTTTGAGCCATCTCCTCTAACTCGGCTATTTTTTCAGAACTGTTCTTTTCTTCTTTTTTCTCATCTTCTTTTTCGTCCTCGTCACCAGGAGCAGAATATTCTTCTTTCTGAGGCCTTTGATTTTCCCGAGAGGTCTCTGTTTTCCTTTTCTCTATTTTTGGCTGCTCTTCATCCAAAGGTATTATCTGCCAATTCTCTCCCTCATCATCCGGCATACTCTCGGGGAAAAATTTTAAATTGCGATAAATTAATAAAACTTTCTCCACCAAGTCTTTTTCTTGGGAATTAAGTTTCTTGGCGTTGGGAGAATTAACCAAAAAATCGGCAATTTTCATATTGTCCGGCATTTCACTGCCCTTTTGCTTAATATAATGCTTGATCCAATTGGAAACAGAAGGCCGAGTGGGCTTGTCCTCTATTCTGAATTGGGCGGAAGTTAGGCTCTCTTGATTCTTAAACAAATTTTTTTCCAAGTCCTTTTTAAAATTCAAATCCCCCTCAGTTCCCAATATCCGAAATATTTGAGTATTAACTGAATCCCTGATTATAGAATGATTCTTTAATTCCGTAATTAAATCATTTTCAAAAATATCTAAAAGCATCTCTTTTTCTTTTTTTAAACTTATAGTATTTTTTTCAGGATTGGGATCCAAAAAATGAATCCTTTCCGCCACCGGAACCACAATTTTTTCCTTAAATTCCTCTGATATTTCTTGAGCTTTTTTCTCTTCCAAATCAAACTCCCTCTTTAAAAACTCCGGGATTTCCTCTATCTTTAGCTCATCAGTAAAAACACGAATTATAAGCTCGCTAATATCTATATCATATTTCCGATTTATTTTATCCATTTTTTCGCCCACTTCCTCACTGTCTACGGTTAAAAAAACCTGTGGAGCTTGGGAATAAAATTTTTCCAAAATTTCTCCTGTATTAAGCATATTTTTTAAAAAATTTAAGTTTTTATAATATAATCGGCTTGTTCATAATCTTCCACGCTTTTTCTTTCCCCGTCTCTATTGGGAATTTTGTTCAAAGCTTCCGCTATGTCATTTAACCTTCCGGTATCATCATGTCCTCCTTTTTTATAAGCGGCCACCCCTTGCTTTAAATTGTCAAAACGATCCAACTTCTCTTTAGGTATATTCTCTACTCCTTGATGAGCGATCTGATCAGCCAAATTATTTATCTCTTCCTCTATATTACCTAAGGCCTTACGCGACTTAGGATCATCAGTGGTCAAAGTGTCAAGTTTAACTTTTTGAGCGCCGGATTGACCATTGGAAGAATACCAATTATTGGCGGAATTATTCTGAATTTTCCCTCCTCCTTCTGCATATCCGCTGACTTCAGCTTTACCTTTCTCATGATCCTCGGCTCCTTTTTTAGCGGCCGCTTTAGTAACTTTTTGCGGATGCCAATCCTTTAAAGGGCTCCAGCTCTCTGAATAAACTTTATCTAAGAAATTTTTCTCTTGGGCCTTTTTATCTGCATCTTTAGCTTTCCTTTTATAGTCTTCTTCAGCTTGATTCTTGGTTTTCTCATATTTTTTTACAGCGTCCTCATTCTGAAATCTTTCCTCTACCTTTTTTAAATATTTATTATAATCTTCTTCACTGATTTCACCTTTTTCCCTTCTATTTTCTACATCTTTTCTTCCTTGATTTCTTCTATCAAGCGCTTCTTGATATTTCGGATCTTCTGCCGCTCTCTGAATTTTTTCATCTCTTTCCTTTCCTGCTTCTTCTTTTTCCTTTTTCTTCTTCTCGCCTCTTTCCTTCTCTCTCTCTTCCGCCTTTCTTTGGCCGTGAGTAGCTAAAGCATGTCCGCCACCCGCGGCAACCAATGCGGCTCCCCCCAATCCGCCGGTAGCTACGCCGGCAGCGCCCAGGGCGGTTGCTTTAGCATACCGAGCTCCTTTTGTCTCGCTGAGTTCTCCCATTTTTGTCATAGTTTTTGAATCTGAATCTCCTCTCACTCCCATTTTACGCATAACCTCAAGTCTCTTGTTTCTCTTTCTCTCATCCTTATTTCTTATCAAATCTTGACGCCAACTGGAGCCCGTCTCCCCCAATTTGGTCAAAGTATCACTGCCGGTAGCACTACCTATCTTTTTTGTAAATGCGCTGGATGCACCCAAAGCTGTCCTGCCCGTTGCCTGTCCGGTCCTTAAAGCTCCCGTCTTTAAAGCTTTCCCGGCCTTAGCTTTGCCCTCCTGTAACTTGCTCATACCCTTGCCGGCTATGCCCCCGCTTACTCCTCCGATTTCCTGAGAAATTATCAGTCCCGCTACCATCATAGCTATGGCAATAAAAAGAGGGAGAAAAGCGTCCGGGCAAAATGCATTCACAGGACCAAAACAATTTTTCTTATCTTGTCCTGAAGAAATTAAATCAAACTCTGCATTATTAACAATATAAACAGCCAGCCAGACAAAAAACATCAAAACCGGCCCCACTATTAATTCTTTAGTGAACCTGTCCCACCATTTGGAAGCCCAGGCCTTGCCGGCTGGAAAGGCGGAAAGCAAGAAAGCAAAAGGAGATAAGACCGAATAAGCCCACAACAACATTATCCTCATTATGATTATCACTAAAACGCAAACAAGAACTATCAAGGATATAAACATAAAAACAACAGTCATGGCCATGCCTAATGCCGCGCTGGCAACATCAAGTTCGGTTCCTTTAGTAATAGCCTTTTGTTTTTTCACAATCGCAAAATATTCATTAACTCCCAAAGTATTTATAAAACTGCCTCCGGAGGTTCCCAGGGCATTGACAAAAGTCATCATAAAAATCTGGGAAAAATCTATTAACAGCCCGCAGATCATTAAAGAAAAATTGATCAAAACCGCCATGATCACCACTTTGGGCAGGGTATTTTTGATCTTATAAGAATCAATATTAAGGATATTGGCAAAAGCTATTACCAACAAGATCAAAATAAAGAACATATTGCAAAAACTGACTATGATCTCCCAAGCATGCTTTATGGCCTCTTCATGAATAAAATTATTATAATTAGAAAAAGCCACTATGCTATAAACGACCATAGAAACCAAAATTCCTATCAAGTCCACAAAAAAGGATGCTACTACCGCTATCAGGTCCACTGTAGTCCCTTCTATCGCTCCTAACAACCAATCTATTGGGCCCGCATGAGCAATTTTAGGCATAAGCCCCAAAAAAACCAACAACAAAACAATTCCTCCCCGAAAAACAAATTCTCTTTTGTTCTTTTCTTTAATTTTTTTTATAATTTTTTTCATGACGGGTTATTTATCTTTCAATTAAGCTTGAGAGGCCTGCCGGCGCAGGCGGGATATCTCCCGGTTATTCTTCCTCTGGGAATCCCTGAGTTTATCCACTTTTTTATTTTGTTTATGCCTGATCATTAAAATCATTATAGTATAAAAAGGAAAAAAATTAACAAAAGGCAAACTTTCAACAAGAACGGCGATAAAGTAAACCAATCCTTTTCTTTTCAATATTCTTCTTATTAATATCTTGCGATAGGAAGAATTTAGGCCCATAAAAGACCAAAAAGCCGTATTGGCCAAAGCCCAGCCCAGGGTGCCCAAACTAATAACATCCACTCCGTCCTTTGATAAAGCCACTATCAGGGCCCCAAAAAAAGAAACAGCACTGATTTCTTCTTTTTCTTCTTCTTTTTTTAATTCCTCTCCGCGCAACAACCTTTTCTTAATTAAAGACTGAATTTGGGTATTGCTTATTTTCCGGGCTTGACTGTTGGACATCTCACTTTTCGGGCCTCGGTTATTTTCTATCTCTCCCTTTTTTTCTGTTTTACGCTTTTTACCCAATTTCAAAGCATTGGATGCTCGTTTTTCTTGTTCTTTGTTTTCTAAATAACCTCGATCAATAAGTTGGGCGTCCAAATTCTCCATAAATTTTCTAAATTTTGATTTATTATCGATAAACTCTTAAAGTGCCTTCCCAACTATCCCAGTCGTTGCAATCTCCGCGGGCATTATCATTATTGCACCACCCCCAATTGTCTTTAACCTGAACCTGAATAGAATCTCCACTAACCTCACAATAATTATCTCTACAGGTAATTCCGTCCCCGCTTTCCTCACTCGACAACTCGGAATAAGAATAATTATTAACAAACATATGGGGATTATCAGGATCATTTTTTTCCTTTATTTTAGCGCCAGTAGAAGACAATTCTTTTTTGTTGCCTAATTTTATTCTTATTTCGGTAATGGGTATTTGTTGGGAATCAATATTAGTAGTAAAGGTTATTTCCGCTTTTCCGGTATTGTTAAGAAATACTTTACCTCTTGATTCTCCGTTTATTTCAATATTCTCTACTCGGGGAGGAATGCCACAATAACTTTTATCAGGATTATCACGATCATAATCAGGCCTAGCTGGCGATCCACCAGGAGAAGGGCATACTTTTTCCGGGGGGCTAAGAGGCTCAACAGTATCATCATCAGTATAATTATTTCCATCCCACTTAAAAGAATTATAACTTTCAACATAAACATTCTTTAGTTTTTCCCTCATCTTTTCATTGTCCAAAACAGCTAAAGGAAGACATTCCTGCCCCTCGGGACAAGTATACTTGGGACCTAAATGATACTTTCTATAAGGAGTAATATTTCTTGGGTTATTGCCATAAGCAATTGATGTAAAACTTGAACTTGTTACGATCTTTGTTTCTCCGGTGTTGGGGTTTGTGACTTCTTTTTTTTGTATTGTATCTTCAATGCTCCTATCTTTATCGTTAGCATAATCTCCACTATACATTTCTAAAGCAAAATCAGCGCGAACTGAATAAGCTAAACAATTTTGCGAAGATCCGCTACAAATCCCCAACCTGCCATAACTGACATTACCTTCTGTTAATAGTGAACAATTATTATAAGCATTATTATTATTTACTCCTTTACATCCCGCAGTAACACCGCCCAAAGCATATCCACTTCTGCCCACAACCACCGGTTCTAGGTTAGGTTGGTTAGGAACAGGATCCCAGTCAGCAGGATTTTGAGGGGGCTCAATTTCATCTATGGCCCCATAAGGACTATAAGGGGTTAAATATTCTATGCTCATTTTTTTAGGCGTGCTACTAGTAGAAAATTCTTTTGCATCTCTAATAATTTTAAACTCACTGGCCGGAGACAGCCTGCTGGTCCAAGGTTTAGCGTTTCCTGAGCCACTAACTACTTGTACCATTTTATTGCAAGACATTATTAAATTTTTGTTAATGGCCTCCTTAAATGTCATTAACTCATCTTGATGCGACCCGGAATAAAAATAAACTCTCAGCGGGTCGCCGATTTTAGTCCCGTTGACTTTAAGTATCGCCTCATCATTATTTTTCCCTTCGGCTTCTTTATATTTCTGAAAATCGCCGTTATACCTATACCATTCAACATCCTTATCGTTTATTTCCTTTGTTACAATATGTTCAGCTTTTAAAGGACGGCAGTAATAGTCAACTTCGCATCCGTCCCAACCACAGTCAACTTCTTGTTCAAACCAATAACCAAAAGCGCATTGTCCGCACCCTGAACCAAGACAACCCAATTTACCTTCTTCCTCGAGATCATCCCTCGCATCGTCCAATGTAGCATCATTAAAAGGTTTAATTGCTAAAAGTCCCGGCCCCAAAAAAGCAGAAAATGAAGCTAAAGCCCAAATGGGATTGTCTGTTATTCTTTCCCACGCTTTTCCAAGATCAAGACTCACAATAGACCCAAGAATTCCCTTGCTACTTTCATGCCTGTGAGCGATCCTTCTGTTTTCCACTAATTCAAAATTCATATTAACTTCAGTACAATTATAAACGGGGTATCTGCCGGAATAACCGGCGTTTTCTTCCAGGGTCTGGCCCCTGACCTTATCCACAGGCCACCAAAGCAGACAGGCATCTTTATTTCCGGGAGCATGGTCATACTCAAGGCAGTATCCCTTCTGTCCCAGATACTGATAACCGCTTTCATCCCGATAACGGCAACTCAAAGAATCCTCTTCCGGATATAAACGGCAAGACTGCCTTTTATTCCAATCATCGTTGACCTTTAAAGTCGGCTCTACCCGAATATCATCTATATAAATATCTCCGCGACAATTGGTTGTCGAGTTTATATTATCTTGATCCGCGTAAGCTCCCAAATGAATATTAATACTTGAGGCATCGGGAATAAACTCTTTCATTTTTAGATCCCAATCTCTGCCCGGCTCTACTTCCATAACCTCACTGTTCGAACCCCAATCAATTTTCACAAAAGCCACACATCCTTCAGCTCCCCCCAAATCTTTGGTATTAATATAAAAACTCAAATAATGATTTTCACCGGTTATCACCGGCACATTTTCCGAATAAGGAGATGCGGAATTATCCGAGGAAGCAAACTTTAAAAAACTATCTCCGTCTATGGGGTAATCAAGCCCTCTGCTTTGGGCTGCCACCGGATTGGTTATAACAGAAAAATCCTTATTAGTCCATTCTGCCTCAGGATTTGCAAGATTAGGAGTCCAACTATAAGGATAATTCTTTGTTTCTTCGCTGGTAGTGCTAACTCTATATTCCCCATAATTTTCAAAAGAACCATTTTGCACTTTAAAATAATAACCATGTTCTTCCATGCTTCCGGGATGATACAAATCCAGAGGTAGTTCACTAACTTCAAAATCCATATCTTCTTCATAAGCCACTTTGGAGTAACCGCTTAAATTATCAATATTGTCCAGCTTATTATTATCCAAATAATGATCAAACTTGTGATCATCTCTACTCGCAAAATTATCGCATTCCCCGCGATTGTTCAGAGAATTGCAAATTCCAACATCAAGACAAGTGGGCTGGTCTTCGCCTTCTTTTTTTATAAAACTCTTACAAGCCAGCCATTCATCACACTCCCTGTCCGGAGAAACCTTTAACAAAACATTGGAATCACGAGGAGAACCCCCTGCCGGGGGGTTTCCGTCGCCAATTTCATCATCAGTTTCCTCGGCGTTATAAACCAAACTTTGAATATCGCCTTCAGAATCATAAGATCTTTCATTAAATAATATGCACCCTTTATCATAATTATAAACACCGTTACAAGTTTCCCTGTCCACTTCTGAGCGGAAAGCATAATTTACAACCGCCTTTCTTATCAAATCATCGCCCGTAGCTTGTAAGTATCCTGGGTCCCCGGCATTATAATATTTCAAATTAGAACCAGAAAAAATAATATTTGAAATATCACTCCACTGATCTAAAAGGCTACCGGGATCATAATATAAAGTATAGGGTTCAATTTTTACAGAAATATTACTGTTTTGATATCTGTCGCTTAAAAGATCGGGGGAGAGTTTGGAGTAAGGATCCACATATTCGGTACAACCGGATTGACTGGCCGGACAAATTCCCACCCAATCGGTGTCAGCCTCGTCTTCGGGTTGCTGGATTCTCTCTCCTCCTTTACCTAAGGTTTTGGGAGCGTCGATAGAAAGAATATCATCCTCAGTTGGACACTCAATACTCGAAGCACTCATTTCACAGGCCCAATGACATCGTCCTTCCCAACAAGTTTGATCATCTCCGCAATCACTGTCTTCTTCACATGTGTCATTACTGGAAGTGGCGCAATCCCGAGCATCCAAACAATAATCTCCACTATAATCTCCACTATCAAAACATTTTTTTACATATTTTTTATACCAATTATAATCACCATTCGGGCCCTGCTTATATTCGCAAACCTGCTTGCCCGGATCCTTGAAATATTCCGAGCCCTCTTCCGTACCCCATTCCTCGCAACCCACATTATTCTCTCCGCATAATATCTCACCATATTTATTGGGATTATTTTTGAGATAAACATCCCTATAAACAGTATCATCCTCATAATCAAAAGTCTGTCCGAAACGCTCACAACCCAAATTGGGGGAACCGCATTGTTTGTCCGTATCATAAACCGCATAAACAAATTCATCCCCGAATACCTCGGGGGCAGGATCGTAAGAATCCCAGGTCTTTCCCGTTTTTTCTTCATAATTATGAGTATCTATCATAATCTCGCAACCCACGGAATCCTCGGAACAAAGACTGTCAAATTCATGCAAATAATGGGTATCCCCCTCCTGGTCCACATAAGCGCTGCAACCCAACATATAAAGAGGAGAAGGATTGCCGTAAATATCCCGATTGCAACTCCGGGGAGTCTGCCAACTGTCCCGAATCAAATAATAACGATCCAATATCTCCGTGATCTTAATATTATCTATATAAGTATCAGAAGAAGCGGAGATAAGCAATTTCTCCTCCGCGGAGGCCTCATGATCCAATTTTTCCATGTTGGCTCTGTAAAGTTTCCATTCCCCGGACAAATTATTCTCTCCGTTGCTGAAAACAAAGTCCGTGGAGGACCCCGAATTATTCAAAGAAGCGCTAACAGATCCGCCTTCTTCGTTTTTAGCTAAAAATTCCAAAACATACCCGTTGCCTTTACTGACATATTCGCCCACGGTTTTTTCAATCTCAGAGCCGGAAAACTGTAAAGAATGTTCCTCGGTTCTCAGGGACTCGGAAGCAACAGAACCACCATCCCAATTTTCCGCGCCGGATTCAAAACTGTCCACTAAAAGCATGCGAATATTATTTCCTTGATTGCCGTTATATTCCCGGCATCCCTTGTTTGGGGCGGAACAAGTTTCTCCTTGCCCCGGAATTCCGTGATAAATACAAGATTGATGTTCAGAGCTCCATTCTCCTCCGTTTTTACAGAAATAACACACACCAGAAGCACCATCCCAGTGAAATTGGTCGTTTTCCACTTCGGAGTAATTGCTACCGTTGGCAGAGCATTCAGAGGAAGTTTCCAAGTCAGGATCTATATTATTTCTGGTGATCCTGTAAGCATGGCAGTTTTGACTGCAACTTATAGTCCGGGTAAACAAATGGTAAGAGACCCCTCCTTGTTTGTTATAAAACTCCCGGCAATCCGAGTTATAAGCCGGATCACTGGGGGGTAATTTATAAATCTCCTCGGAACATTCGGCGCTATCATCAGAAGTTACTTCAGGTTCTCCGCCGTTAGCCACTAAAGTGTGGGAGACCAATTGCTGGCCTTCTTCTTTATCTCCTTGCCAAGTATAAAAAACCGCGCAATCAGAATTATTTTCGTCAACACAATGCCTTAATTGAGTATAATATTCCCGCGCTTCTCCGCCTTGTTCCAATTTATCCAAATTGGTAAACTCCTCGCAACCCGCGGCCTGAGCACCGCAAGTCTCGGCGGTGCGGGGGATAAAATTCTCTTCCCTGCGGGAGGAAAAATGGGATTCATCCTGTATATAGGTATCAAATCCCACGCATTCCCCGGGGCAATGATCCTGAGCGATGGCTTGAGCGGGAACCTCGAAATTGCTTCCTTGTTCTTGATAAAGATTACAGCCCACCTCTTCGGCATTACATTCACGAACATAATTGTAACATCTGGGATCGGCCTCCTCTTTATATTTATTTCCGCCCTGTTTATAACATTCACTTTCCATATATTCGGGCAACAATTTCTGATAAACGGTATTTCCTTGCCGATAATCGGAATAAGCGGTCGCCCCTCCCCCTTTTTCCAGTTTAACCGCATCAATCAAGCAATTACCGCTATTTATAAAACTTACTCTCAATTCATTGCCGGCGCCGGCACCGGCAGGATCAGAAATATCTTCAACATCGTAATTTAAAGAATAACGAGTCCAGGTGTCCGCTCCGGAAAAAGAACTGGTGGCGACCTCTGAAGAATTAATAGATGGAGGAGAGCTTAATTGAAAAATACTGTTCGAACCGCAATTTTTGGCAAAAAAAGATAAAGTATAAGTTTCTCCGCCGATATCATAATCATCCGGAGCCACCTTGACATCCAACTTGAAAGAACCATTCAATTCCAAAACTTTGGTTCCGGAATAAGCTTCCTCGCTTTCTATTACCTCCCCTTCGTCGCCATCAGCGCCACTGCCACTCACTATATCTCCGTCAGATTTATTTTCAAAACCGTTGCCAAAACCTTTTTTAGAAAAAAGATTACCTCCGCTACCGGCGGCCACTCGTAAAAACTCGTGACAACCCTCTTCTCCGGGGTCGCATTCCTCCACATTCTTGTTAAAATAAGAGGATTGATTTGCTGCTTCCCATTCCAAAGTATTGGAAGCTATATTATAAGGAGTCCTCCCGGAAGCTCGGGCATAAGCTTGACAACCCGCGCTATTGGGTCCGCAATCCGAATAATCCAAAGTATTTTTTAAATAGGAAACTTTGCCTCCTTCCCGGGCCTGAAAAGTCTGACAAGTGTTATAAAGAGGGTTACAGGAATCGGCGCCAAAATCCCAAATCCTCCTCTCGGCGGTGCAGTATCCGTAATATTCGCAAGAGCCCCCTTCTCCTTCCTTTATACAGGTCTGTTCATCCGAGCAATATTCTTTTCTGGAAACTTCGACCCGACTATCCTCTTCTTTGTTTCCCGTAATTGTTTTCATCATTTTATTCTCTCCGTATCCCTCGCGCTGGCAATAGTTCAAGGGCGCTTTTAACACCCAATCCGGATCAACCAAACCACGGCACCAATCCTCAATATAACCATTATCCCAGTCATCGTCCGAAGCATAACAACTTACCAAATCCCCCAAATTAATCAACTCACCGGAATTATCTCTAATATACTGAGCGGCCATATCCCAGCCCACCGGGACTATCCGATACTTTTTTAAGATCAAAATGGAACGATGGGGATATCCCTCATTATACCTGGGTTCTTTGCCACCGGATCTATACCCGAAAACGGCGTCTTTCTTGAGATACCCCTTCTCCATAGCTTCTCCCACGGTTAGCTTTTGCTGTATCGCCTGGCTGAATTTTTGATCTAACACGCATTCATCGGTCTTGGGTTTTTGCGGATCCGGACACATTGTTAATTGAGCTAAAACGTCATAATCCCCTTTAACATCAAACCTGGGTTCTTTTATTTTAGAGGTTTTCTCTTCCACCTGCTGGCGCGAAGCGCCGGATCCGGATTCGTAATCCTCTAATCCTCCGTAATCCCCGGAATAAGGGGAGGTGGAACGGGGAGCATCTTCGCCCAAAGTATTCATAGCGGTCTGAAAAGCGGTATAAGCTAATTGATTAACAAAAACAGCGACGGCGTCTTCTAATGGATGTCCCGTATTGGCTGTAAATTTATCTCCGAAGATTTTATAGGCAAGTCCCGCTTGTCTGTCCTTTTCTCCGGGCGGAGATTCTTGTTCCCGGGCGGGGCCTGTATCCTTGTCCCAACCCTCATCAACCTCGTCTTCTTGTTGTTTATTTAATTGCGCTCGTAATTTCTCTTTATTTAGAGCCATGTTGATATCCACAACCTGATTCAAAGGAAGATCATCCGAAGCATAAAACATATCGGAAAGATCGGTTAAAAAATTCTCGCTTTTAAGCTCCTCTTCCCAATTGTCCTTCATTTCCGTAAAATTGCAAGTCGGCTCCGGCCTCTCTTCTTCCACCAATCCCAAGCCGATTCTCATTTTAAGATCCATATCCGGCTCACAAATATCAAAATCTTCTAAAAATCCGGATTTCTGAGCCATATTCTCTATAAAAGTGCCGGCGGCATCATCGGCAACATTCCTCATATAGGTTTCCATATTTTCTTTGCGCCACCAGGCCTTGCCCCCTTCTCCTCCGGAACCGAGATAAGTGGCCGTATCATAAGCTACTTGTTGTAAAACTTGATTCAATACTTCATTTTTTAAAGACGACCAGACTTTATCTTGCCACCAATCTTTGTTAAATAAATATTCCTCCTTTACGGTATTATATTTTTGTTCAAGTTCAGTTTTTATATCTGAAACAGAAATCTCCGTAATACCCGCCGCCCTGACAGGAACAGCAGAGGTATAGAAAAAAATTGAGCTGAAAATTATAAAAAATACAAAAAATTTAATAATTAATTTTGTCTTTTTATTCCTTGGAAACATATCTTAAGTTAATAATTAATTTTGGTTTTTATTTAGGGTTTCTTGGTAAGCCCGCATTAATTCTTCATCACTTAAACTATTCAGTACTTCCTTCTCCATGCCGGCTTGCAAAAGCACTTCTCTTAAAGCGCGGGGCGAGGCCTCCCCTTCCATTATTTGTTGCGTTTCTTGATTAATATTTGAATTTTCAGAGTCGGAATCTTTACTCTCTCCAATATTGCCAAGCCCGGAGCTGGTGGAAACTTCTGTGTTATTGTTTTCTTTGTTATTCATCAGTTCTTCTGAAGAATCATAACAATCCTCTCCTCGGGGACAATTGGGGTCATGGCCGCTTTCTATCTCCTCCTTGTCCGTATAGCCGTCTCCGTCCGAATCTTCCAAATAAGGGGAAGTTTGGTATTTTTCTTTTTCTTCCCAGTCCAAAAGACCGTCCCCGTCCGAATCGGAATAATCTCTGCTCTCTTCATTGCAATTTCCGCTTAAACACAACTCCTCTTCCTGACCGGAGTTAGAACTATTGCTTTGGGTATAATTTACGGACAAACTGCTTTTCAAGTCCGTAATCCATAAAAAAATCACGGCCACGGCGAAAACGGCCAAAAAAACCGCTAATAATTTTTGCTTTATGGTCAGGTTTGGTTTCTCCGTTTCTTTATTTGCCATTAAAAATATTATATATATTATTTTATTATACCATATAATCACGCAAGCACTCAAATAATTTCAGCCATTCTTTTAAAGTCAAATCCTGGGCGCGAATCCGGGGATTAAAATTCAAATGATTCAACGCCTCAAACATTACCTCTGGAGAAAGACGAAAAGCGGCGGCCAAATTGTTTTTAAGCATTTTTCTTTTGGAGCTGAAGCCAAATTTAACCAACCGAAAAAAATCCTTTTCCTGTTCAGGTTCTAAAGGAAATTCGTCTTTGATTTTTAACTTAACTATGGCGCTTTCCACCCGGGGCCGGGGCCAAAAATCGGCCGGGCCCGCTTTGTCCACTAAAACAGGATAGGAATAATATTGGACCGAAACCGCCAACAAGCTCATTTGCGGCGGGCGGGCCACGATCCTCTCCACTACTTCTTTTTGAAGCAACAAAACCATCAAGTCCGGCTTATCTTCCGCTTCCAAGACTTTTCTTAAAAAAACAGAACTAATATTATAAGGCAAATTGGCCACTATTTTATAACTCTTCCCCAGACCGCTCCCGGATAAATCCAAATCCAGAATATTTTCATTAACAATTTCCACATTTTTTATATCATGAGTATCCAAGCCGAGTCGCAAAACCCCGGCCAAATCATCATCCAACTCCACGGAAACCACCTTTTTTACTCGGGAAGCCAAGCGTGAGGTTAAAAAGCCCAAGCCCGGCCCCACTTCCAAAACTTTATCTTGCGAAGTTAACTCCGCCTCTTTTATAATTTTATCATAAACTCCGGAGCTAACCAAAAAATTCTGCCCCTTGCTCCGGGAGGGCTTAAGATCATATAAACCGCACAACTCTTGGGTCTGTTTTAATAAATCCATTGAACTTTAAAAACCAATTGAATTTTTGGTAGTAGCTATTACATATTTAAAAGCCAACTTGGTCTTTTTCCATAAATTTTCATCTTCCACTCGAGCGCAACCGCTACCCACGCAACCCCCGGGGCCGGCCACAACACCTCCGTCCATCATGGTCGGACCCATGCCACCGGCTATTAATTGTCCTCCCGTACTTACGCCAGCAAAAGATAAATTTGGAAAAAGAAAAAGAGCTGCTGTTCCCATTCCTCCAGCAGGAACACCAGAAACATACCTATAACTTTCGCAAACTCCTGGGGATTTAGTATTACATAAAGCTGTAGCAGGCCCCGCATCGACTCCAACCCCAACACACACCCCGAGAGTAACTTGACACTTAGTAATCCTTACATTGGTCAGCCCTATTTGATAAGGAAACCCGCCGGCGGCCACCGCCTCTCTGCCCAACTGCAGGTTGGCGTATTTATCCAAATTAACCCCAAAAAAAATCAAAAAACTCAAACAAATAAAAACAATTGAAAATATCAAAATTTTACCTGTTTTCTTGGTTTTCAAAAATTGTTTAATCATAAAAATAATGTTATTATTTTAATAATAACAAAAATATTTAAAAAAATCCATGACCCCCAAAAAATTTAAAATTTTTTTAAGTCTGTTGCTTCTTCTTTGCTTGACTTGCCCTTTTTTCCGGCAAACCCGGGCGCAAACCGATTTGGCGGAAAAACTAAAGGGGTTAATACTCCTGCAAGTGGAGGACCGAGGTAAGGCCTGGTATGTTTATCCCGAAGACCAAAAAAGGTATTATCTGGGAAAACCGGTCGACGCCTTGGCCGTTATCCAAGAATTGGGCCGGGGGGTAACCAACCGGGATCTATCCCGAATTCCCGTTGCCTTGGATATTAATTACGGTCCTGACAGCGACCAAGACGGGGTCAGCGACCGACTGGAACAAGCGATCGGAACCGATCCCGATTCTCAGGATTCAGATAATGACGGTTATAAAGATAAAAAGGAAATAGAAAACAATTACAACCCCTTGGGTGAAGGAAAAATCTCCTTAAACCCGGAGATGAGCTCTAAAGTTCAAGGTTATTTTCTGATCCAAACAGAACAAAACGGGGAGGCCTGGTATGTTTATCCCGAAGACCAAAAAAGGTATTATCTGGGGAAACCGGCCGACGCCCTGGAAATTATGAAAAAATTAAGCTTGGGGGTCAACAACACTGACTTAGCCCGAATAATTTCCTCTCAAACAAACAAAGAAAACTCCCATACCGATAGTAAAAAGAACTCTAATGATGATCCTCTCAATAATAATCCCTCGACCTTGAGCGCTTCCCAAGCTTTAAAAAAAGCGGGAGAAAAAATCAGAAGAGGAGAAATCTCAAAATCCTTAAAATATTTTACCCCGAAAACAAGAAAAAGCGTGGAGTATTCTCTTAATTATTTAAACGCAGAAGGTCGGTTTCTGTTCGCTAATATTTTATCCGGAGCAAAATTCAAAAATTACGAAAATGAGAAAAAAATTTATCAACAAGAGGTTTTTTTCGGGTTGGGCGGATATGAAACAAAAATAAAAATATCCTTGGAAGAACAGCAAAACGGGGATTGGTTAATATCCGGTCTTTAGCCGACATGCCTGCCCTTGCCTACGGTTTGATGATCCACCAAAAAATTCATAAACAAAGAAGCCAAAGCGGCCAGGATGAAAGTCCACTTTATACCGGTAAGCGAAATCAATAACAAAGAAAAGAGTATCATAAGCACTTTGCCCGCATTAAAAGCCATCTCGTGAATTACGGTAAACTCATCCACAAAGTGGCCTTGATCGGCCGCTTTTTCATAAGTAAGAGTATCAAAGGGGGTGCGGGAAAATATTTTGGTCAAGCTGTGATAAGTGGAAGCCAAAAAAATCTGAAAAGCGGTGGCTATAAAAATTTTAAAGATCCAACCGGTGGCATAAAAGAAATTGCCCACGGTTATCATTTTGTTTTTATCCAAACTGTCGGACAAGCGCCCCACGGTCAGTTGAAACACGACCGTAACCGCCACTATTAAAGAAGAGATCGCGCCCACTTCAAAATAATTGCCATGCAGGATCTCCCAAATAAAAATCGGCCAGATCAAAACCCCCACCAAGTCCTCGGCTCCGTTTCCGGCATAAGCCAAAACCTGCCTTCTTCTCTTGCGCGAAAAAAATTCTTTCCAGGTCTCCCAATAACTCCAAGAAAATTTCTCTTGAGTACGGGGCAGGAAACTAAAAGGGATCAAAGAACAAAGGCAAACAACCACGGCCAAAATAAACAAATAATCATAGCCGAATTTAAAAATGATCCAACCGGCGGAGATCGGCAAAACCGCCTGGATAACCACGGTGCTGGAATAAACAACCCCCAATTCTTTTCCGCGATTACTTCTGTCCGTGAATTTGGCCATATCCGTATGCAGGGGCAACCAATACATTATTTTGCGAATCAACTGAAAAACTATGGATAAAACAAGCAAAAATAAAAGCAGATCAAGGCCGGAGCTTTTCTCTCCGCCAAAATATTTATCTAACAGATAAAGAGAGAAATAAAATAAGGCCTCCACAATCACGCTTAAACGCAAAGATCTTCTTAAACCGATCTTGTTTAAATACTGAGCCCCCCAAGCAATAAGCAATCCATACAAAAGATGAATGGACAAAAAATAATAAAAAACATACTGAATTTTTAAATTAAAGATCTCGTATAAAAAAACCGGCAGGAACAGTCCCAACAGTCCCCCGGCCACTCTTAAAACCATTCTGCCGGAAAAAACGGCCACAAATCCCGGCGAAATTTTGCCTTGAAAATATTTCATTAATGTTAGGTGTTAGATTTTAGGTGTTAGATTCTAGGTGTTGGGTGGTGAGTTTGGGGTTTTATAATCTAATGAACTGATTAATTTATTAAGCATCTTCATAATTTCTGTTAATAAACCCTCAAAATCCTTATTTTTTTCAATATAATCCAATCTCTTAGCAATCTCTATTTGGGTCTCTAATTCATTGGCTGACCCTAAAGCTAATTTTAAAAAATGGCTAAAATCTTTCCTCGTCCCTCTTCCCTTGCCCTCCGCTATATTTGAAGAAATGGAAATTCCAGACCTTCTCATTTGGGTTGTTAAATTAAACAATTCATATTTTGGGAATAAATCTGTAATTTTATAAATTTCTACCACTAAATCAATTGATTTCTGCCAAACTATTAAATCTTTATAAGAACAAACTTCTATCATAATATTTACTCTGTATTTATTATATCTTGAACCAAAACTAAACCCTAAAACCTAAAACCTAAATCCTAAACCCTATTTTATAACTATATTAACCAATCTGCCCGGCACAAAGATCACCTTTACTATCTCTTTATCCTTGATCCATTCTTTGATCTTTTCTCTTTCCAAAGCTTGTTTTTTGGCCTCCTCTTCCGCTATATCAGCCGAGGCCTCCATTTTATCCCTTACTTTACCGTTAATCTGAATAACCAACTCTATGGTTTTGTCCCGGGCCAGCTCCGGGTCAAATTCCGGCCAACTCTCTTTAAAGATACTTTTTTCTTCTCCCAGACTCTCCCAAATCTCCTCGCTTAAATGCGGAGCAAAAGGTGATAGAATTATCAATAATTTTTTACAATTACCTCGGCTGATCTTTCCTTCTTGCTGTTCAAAAATTTTGTTCACTAAGATCATTAAAGCGCTCACTGCCGTATTAAGTTTAAAACTTTCTATATCCTCCCCTACTTTTTTAATGGTTTTATGCAAAAGTGAAACTATTTCTTCCTTGTCCGGCTCGGAACCAACCGCTTCGGACAAAGAATAGATCCTGTCCAAAAATTTTCTGGCTCCCACAAGACCGTTAGTGCTCCAGGCAATGGATTGGCTAAAAGGACCCATAAACATCTCATAAACCCTTAAGGAGTCGGCTCCGTATTGCTCCACAATATCATCGGGATTTATGACATTGCCCCAGCGCTTACTCATTTTGCGTCCGTCTTCGGCCAAAATGATGCCTACATGCTGTAAGCGCTTAAAGGGCTCGTCATAGTTTACTACTCCGATATCATATAAGAATTTATGCCAAAAACGGGCATAGATCAAATGCCTGGTGGCATGCTCGGCTCCTCCCACATAAAAATCCACCGGAGACCAATATTTTTCCTTGTCCTTATCCACTAAAGCTTGATCGTTGCGCGGATCAATAAAACGAAGATAATACCAGCTGGAGCCCGCCCACTGGGGCATAGTATTGGTCTCTCTCTTGGCATCTCCTCCGCATTTAGGACAATTAGTATTAACCCAATCAGTGATACCGGCCAAAGGCGATTCTCCGGTTCCCGTGGGTTGATAATGATCTACTTCGGGAAGCTCTAAGGGAAGATCTTTCTCAGGGACGGGCACAGCCCCGCACTTCCCGCAGTGAATAATGGGAATGGGCTCGCCCCAATATCTTTGCCTGGAAAAAACCCAATCTTTCAACTTATAATTAACATCTTTTTTGCCTAAACCATTTCTCTCCAGCCATTCGATCATTTTTTGCTTGGCCTCTTGTGTTTCAAGTCCATTCAAAAAATCGGAGTTAACACTAATTCCTTCCCCAGTAAAACACTTCTCTCCTTTTTTAACAAAATTAAATTCTTCTTCTATCATTCTGTCTCCAGTATCTTTAGAAGATTCTTCTTTTAAATTATGTCGCCCGTATACGGGATGAACATCAGCAAAATTAAAATCTTCCCAAATCGGCTCAACCACCGGTTTTACTTTAATTTCTTCCTTATTCTTGCTTCTTAATTCTTGATTCATAATCCAGGCAAACTCCCAGTCCCTTTCGTCATGAGCGGGCACGGCCATAATGGCTCCGGTGCCATAATGCATCATTACATAATCGGCCACAAAAACAGGCAACTCTTCCCCGTTAACCGGATTAACCGCCACAACTCCGTCGAGTTTTACCCCGGTTTTTTCCTTGGCCAAATCGGTTCTCTCCAGCTCCGTCTTTTTCTTGGCCTGATCAATATAACCTTCAACCTCATTCCAATTTCCAATTTCCAATTTCCAATCTCCAATCAATGGATTCTCGGGCGCCACCACAAAATAAGTTGCTCCGAATAAAGTATCCGGCCGAGTGGTAAATACTTCTAATTCTTGTGAATTAGAAGTCGCTGAATCCCGCGAATTTCGGAGAAAAAATTTAATTTTTGCTCCGAAACTACGTCCGATCCAATTTTTCTGCATTTCCTTAATTGATTCGTCCCAATCTTTTAGCTTATCAATATCATCCAAAAGCCTGTCAGCATAATCTGTAATTTTTAAAACCCATTGCCTCATGGGTTTCTGCTCTATTTCACTTCCGCAACGCTCGCATTTACCTCCTTCCAGGTCCTCGTTAGCCAAACCGGTCTGGCAACCCGGACACCAATTAATGGGCTCAAAAGATTCATAAGCCAACCCGCACTTAAACATTTGCAAAAAAACCCACTGAGTCCATTTATAAAATTCGGGGTCAGTGGTGTTTATCTCTCTCTCCCAATCATAAGTAAAGCCCAGTTTTTCCAACTGACCCTTAAAAATTTCAATATTTTTCCGCGTGGCTTTTCGGGGGTGGGTTTTATTCTTTAAAGCATAATTCTCCGCCGGCAAGCCGAAAGCGTCCCAACCCATGGGATGAAGCACATTATAGCCCTGAAGCATTTTTAGGCGGGCAAAAACATCGGTGGCGATATACCCGCGGGGATGGCCCACGTGAAGACCCTCTCCACTGGGATAAGGGAACATATCCAAAACATAATACTTCTTTTTCCCTTTTTCTTGGGCTGTTTTGTATAAATTATCTTTTGCCCATTTTGCCCTCCATTTCTTTTCTATTGTTTTATGATTATATTGCATATTTTTTATATGTTACATGTTATATGTTATGTGTTACATGTTTTATTTATGTTTTGTATTGTATCTAAATCGATTATAAAAATCAAACCCGGACAAAATTGCCCGGGTTATAATAAAATAATTGGATCGGAGACTTTAAGAAGGTGAAGGCACCGGATATATGCCCTCTTTCTCGCGAATTTTCTTTATCTGGTTGGTTATGCTCTCGGCCTCGCCGGGAGTTCTGGGAACCTCGTCCACGGCCCTTCCGTCTTCCCGGAAACAACTTCGGCAACGCGCGCACTGCCAAAGCCCGTCCTCTCTTTCTTTTAAATATCCCAGATTACAGGCCAAACATTTTATCATAGAGCCCCTCCTTTTTTAAATTAACTCCGGAGTTTATTAAAGCCGCCCATTCCTCAATACTGAGTTTAATAGAGCGGCTACCTTCCACGGAAAAAACAAATTCACCCCGATTATTAACATCGGGCTCGCCTTCATAGAAGCGAGAATTGTATAAAAGGTAAGTTTTGCCACACTTGGGGCATCTAAATTCTGAACTTCCGGACTCTAAAAGTTCCCTGCAAACAGGACAATTCATCTTCTCCTCCTTCCGATTTAATTAACAAAGAACAAAAACATTACTTTATTTTAATTTTAATCTTTACGGGCGCATGGTCAGAGCCCTTAACTTTGTCTTTGATTTCACCCTTTTCCACGCGTTCTAAAATACTACCAGACACGCAAAAATAGTCAATTCTCCAACCAATATTTTTGGCCCGGGCCCGGGGCGCCCGGTAAGTCCACCAGGTATATTTTCGAGTTTGGGGGTGAAACTCACGAAAAATATCACAAAAACCGGAGTTCAGGAATGTGCTCATCCAATCTCTTTCCTCTCGGGTAAAGCCGGCGTTGCCCGCATTTTGTTTGGGCCGAGCCAGATCTATTTCCCGATGAGCAACATTATAATCTCCTCCGATAACAAAGGGCTTATTTTTTTCCAGTTTTTTGATCTTATTTAAAAGCTTATTATTAAATTCAATTTTAAAATCCAAACGCTCCAAGTCCGGACCGGCGTTGGGAAAATAAGTATTAACTAAATAAAAATCCTTAAATTCCAAAAACTGAACTCTCCCCTCCGTGTCCTCTGATAAACTAAAAACATTTTTCAGGGAATTATAAATATCTTTTTTAAGCAAAACAGCCGTCCCGCTGTAACCGGGCTTCCGGGCCGGATTCCAGTAAACTTTATAATTTTTAAAAGCCAAATTCTCTTTTTCTATGTCCTTTTGAGAAATTTTAATTTCTTGTAAACCCAAAATGTCCGGATTATAACGACTGAGAAAATCTTTAAAATTTTTTTTTATTATAGCCCTGATCCCGTTAACATTCCAAGAAAAAATTTCCATAAAAAAATAGATCCTAATTTATAAATCTTAAATTTTAAAATTTAAACCATCTAATACTTTTAAACCAAAAACTAACTTTTTCTCTTTTTGGGCAAATTTTTTAACCCCGCCGAATCCATTCGCATTCGTCTTTTTTTTCTTCTCTTTTCTTCTTTTTCTTTTCTTTCCGCTTCCCGCTCCAACTTTTCAATTTCTTCCCTTTTTTGTTTCATAAAAAAATGGTATAATTATAAAAACCTTAAATACATTATAATTTATTTAAAAAACCTTGGCAATGACAAAAAAATGGTATAAACATTGGTGGGCCGTTTTGCTTTTTATAATTCTGGGGCTGTTTTTGATATTAACTTTCATAACCGGTTTTTATATATTCCGGGAAGTTAAAAATTATCAACCCGACAACTCCCAAAACAATAAAAATCCGAAAAACGAAATAATTTATCACCTAAAACAACAAAAAAAATATCCCCGGCCCGAAGGTAAAAATAATTTAAACTTTTACCTGGGCACTACTTCGCCTTTAGTAACAATCGTGGAGTTTTCCAGTTTTGGTTGTCCTGAATCCAAGAATTCTTATTCCAAAATCAGAAAATTGGGCCTAAAATATGAAGATGAGATAAAAATAATTTTCAGGCATTTCCCCACCAGTGAGAATTCTCTAAATTTTAGTTTGGCCTCTTACTGCGCCGGAGAACAAGGGGCTTTCTGGCCCATGCATGACAAACTTTTTCAAAACCAAAAAAAAATAAATTCCTCCCAACAAATAACTACTTTTGCCGAACAAATAGGAATAGATACCAAACTTTTCCAAAAATGTTTATCCAGTAATAAATACGAAGATGAAATAACTACTGACATAAAAGAAGGAAAAGAAATGGGGGTTTCCGGAACCCCTACCTGGTTTTTTAACGGTTACAGAATAAAAGGCGATATTCCTTATAATATAATGGAAGCGATTACGGTCTCTTTAATAAAAGAAAATAAGGGGTGAAAATAAAAATTTTTTGTTTATTGGACTTTTATGTTACAATATCTAAATAAACACAAAAAAGGTAAAATTGAAAAATAATTTTGCGCTTTGAATTTTAAATTTATTATATGACTCAAATCAGAATACATGGCCGAGGCGGCCAAGGAGTGGTTACCGCTTCGGAATTAATAGCCATTGCCGCTTTCGAGGACGGCAATTTTTCTCAGGCCTTTCCTTCTTTCGGAGTAGAAAGAACCGGCGCTCCCATAGAGGCCTATACCCGAATTGACAAAAATTTTGTCAGGATCCGGGAACATATTTATGAGCCGGATATATTAATAATTTTGGACGCCACTTTACTGGAAGTGATAAATGCCGCCCGGGGATGTGATAAGAAAACTTTGGCTGTTATCAATACCGCGGAAAAAACGGAAAACCTAAAAATAGATCTGCCCAGTAAAAACATTTTTACCGCGGATGCCACCAAGATAGCTCTGGATATTTTGGGAAAAAATATCGCCAACACCACTATCTTGGGGGCTTTGGCGGGCAAAACCGGAATTATCACTCTGGAATCCCTGGAAAAAGCCATAAAACAGAAATTCGCGGACAAAGGGAAAAATATAATAAATAAAAACATCAAAGCTGTAAAAAAAGCTTATAATTTTTAAACTAAATAAATATGAATATGGATATATCCGCCAAGCCCGGATCTCTTAAAAAAAATAAAACCGGGGGCTGGCGCACTTATAAACCAGTAATAGATAAAAGCAAATGTATCGGTTGCGGAAAATGCAACCAGGTTTGCCCGGAAGATGCGGCCCAAATGACTAAAAATAAAAAAGGTGAAAAAAAAGCTAAAATCGATTATAACTTTTGCAAAGGTTGCGGGCTTTGCGCCGAACACTGCCCGGTTAAGGCCATAAAAATGGTAAGAGAAGAAAAATAAAACCAAAATAATCTTAAAATGAAAATATATGAATATTTATGAAGGTTCAAGGGCTATTGCTCTAACTGTTAAAAACATCAGGCCCGGAGTGGTTTCGGCCTACCCTATTACTCCGCAAACCCATATTGTGGAAGATTTGGCTCAATTCAAAGCTAATGGAGAAGCCGATTATGAGTATATTCGCGCCGAAAGCGAATTTGCGGCCGCCTCTATTGTGGAAGGAGGAAGCACCCGGGGGGTGCGCGTTTACAGCGCCACCAGCTCCCAGGGCTTGCTTCTAATGTCCGAGGTACTTTTCAATATTGCCGGGATGAGGTTGCCGGTGGTTATAACCTGCGCCAACCGCGGAGTTTCAGCTCCTATTACCATCTGGAACGACCATCAAGACGCCATGACTGTTCGTGATGCCGGCTTCCTGATGTTTTTTGCCGAAAATCACCAAGAAGCAATAGAACAACACCTCCTGGCCTATAAAGTGGCGGAAAAAAACCGCCTCCCCGCCCTGGTTAATATTGACGGCTTTATCCTAACCCACTCTTACGAACCGGTCCAAATACCGGAAACTAAAGAAATAAAAAAATTTTTGCCCGATCTAAAACCCAAAAACAACGAAATTTTGGACCCTAAAAACCCTGTTACCATGGGAGCTTTTGCTTCTCCGGATTATTATTTGGAGATCAGGGAACAACTCCACAAGAATTCAGAAGAAAGCTTGACAACCATTAAAGAAGAATATGATAAACTGCAAAAAACCATAAACTTAAAAAAACAAAAATACAAAAATACCAAAATAGATAACGGTCTTATAGAATATTACGGTCCCAAAAATTCCAAGACCTTGTTGGTGGGCATGGGCTCTATGATGGGAACGGTTAAAGAACACGCGGACACTGACAAAAAAACGGGGGTTTTAAAAATAAAAACTTTCCGCCCTTTTCCGGGAGAAGAAATCAAAAAAGTGATCAAACAAACAAAAGCTAAAAACATAGCTGTTCTGGACAAATCCATCAGTTTGGGAGGTGAGGGTGTTTTGGCCTCGGAGATCAAGGCCGCCCTGCAAGCCACTGCCCGCGATTTAAAAACAGAGAAGATCAGTTGCCGGATCCGAAGTTTTATAGTCGGACTGGGAGGAAGAGATATAACCCGGGAAAGTATCAAGAATATTGTTGCTGAATCCGGAAAAGGCGGAGATGAGGCCGTATTTATAAAAAAATAAAACCGGACAACAAAGCATAAATTATAAATAAAAATAAATTTAATTAATCCTTATTATTTGTTATTTGTAATTCATCGTTTACATAAATATAAATTATGCCCAAAAAATTAACAAAACTACTTTTTCTTTTTCTTTTGAGTATAATCATTTTTGGCGGTATTGCCGGAGTGGGAATTAAAAAGACACAAGCAAAAAAAATAGATTTACAAGTCCCTATAGGAAATAAAGAAAATTTAACCTTAGATAATACCACTAAGCCGATTACTATATACATTAAAAGTATATATAAATGGGCTATTGGCGTGGTGGGCATCGCCGCCGCCTTGGCCTTTATGATCGGAGGAGTGATCTGGCTAACAGCCGGAGGAAATCAAAACCGGGTGGGCAATGCCAAAAGCGTTATGGCCGGAGCCGTAAGCGGTCTGGTCCTGGCCCTGGGGTCATACTTTCTGCTTTATCAGATTGACGAGGACCTGGTGACCTTAAAATGGTATAGAATAGGGGATGTAAGTGAAGCAATAGATAAAGTTGGAGTTTGTCATTATGAAAAACCTGGGCATGTTGGATGCAAAATAATGACAGAAAAAGAATGTGATAAAACTGCAAAAACAGACCCGAATAATTGGGAATTCGGCCAAGGAACTTGTATAGTATCCGACAAGGGAAAATTATATACAAACGGAGAAAAAGGTAGTCCTTGTGTAAAAGATGAAGATTGTGTTTGTAACTACTGCAAATGTCATAAAAATATTCTTGGGCACCTAGGTGGTGACGTGGGTGAATGTAAATAAATTTATAAATAATCAATGAAACATAAATCAACAAAAATCTTTATTCATTATTCATTATTCATTATTCAAATATATGATATACTTCACCAAACACGCAGAGGAAAAATTTGATATTCTGCGTAAACACCAAATATATTTTACCAAAGAAACGGTTGAAGAGGCTGTAAAATCTCCGGAGAAAGAAGAAAAAAAGGGTAAATACATTTTTGCCCAAAAAGAAGGATGCCGGGTGGTTTACAAAAAAGACAAGGAGATGATAAAGGTGTTTACGTTTTACCCAATGAAAAAATAAGTAAAATATGTATAAAAAGTAAAATAAGTAATTCAATTTATGGAGCCTAAAAGGCATAGTTTTGAAAAAGTAAAAGCTTGGGCAGAAGCCAGAAAATTCAGAAAAATCATATATGAACTTAGCAAAAAATTTCCCCGCGAAGAGTTATTCTGTTTAACAAGCCAAATAAGAAGGGCCGCGATTAGCGTACATAGCAATATCGCGGAAGGTTACGGAAGATATAATTTTCAAGAAAATTTACAGCTTTGCAGGACAGCCAGAGGATCATTAAATGAAGTATTGGATCAGTTATATGTTGCTTGGGACGAAAAATACATTTCCCAAAATGAATTTAAGCACACTTATGAGAAAGGGCAAAGCTTAGAATATGATATTAACTGCTATATCAGATTCTTGAAAAAACAAAAAACAAACTATAATTAAACTTATTTTACTTAATTAACTTATTTTACATTTTATGGATATGAACTACGACCCTGAATCAAACATACTAAGCTGGGAGATAGCCGAAGGCAAAATTAAAAATACCAAAGAATTCGGGAATTTTTTAATCCATTTGGGTGAAAAGAATAAACCCGTATTAATAGAAATTCTGGACGCCTCCAAATTTGTGGGCCAAACGGAAAAAACTCTAAAAAGAAATGAAATAGAAAAAGCTATAAGTACTAATTAAATATAAAATAATAAATCCTTAATTCTTTATTCATTATTCATAATTCTACAACCACATATGCCTACAACCACTAAAACCAAATCCAAAAACAAAACAGGTCAATCATTAATCTCTCCCGGCCATCGCGCCTGCGCCGGTTGCGGGCAAATGATAGCGGCCAAAGCGGTTACCGAGGCCTTGGGCCCGGAGGTTATTATTGCCAACGCCACCGGCTGTCTGGAAGTAACCACCACCCCCTACCCTTTGAGCGCCTGGAGAATGCCCTGGATACATTCTTTGTTTGAAAACGCGGCCGCCATTGCCTCCGGAATCAGGGCAGGACTGGATTACAAGATCAAACAAAGCAAAAACAAAAAGGAAAAAAACAGATTAAAAAAAATCAAGGTGGTGGCTCAAGGAGGTGACGGAGGAACTTTTGATATCGGTTTGGGCTTAATAAGCGGGATGTGGGAGAGAAAAGAAAATATTCTTTATATCTGTTATGATAACGAGGCCTATTCCAACACCGGCATGCAGGCCAGCGGAGCCACTCCTTGGGGCTCAAGCACCACCACCACTCCCTCGGGCCACGGAGACACCATTGACGCCATTGGTTCTCACCTAAAGAAGAAGGATATGATAGCTATTGCTCTGGCGCATGGGCTTCCTTATGTGGCCCAAACCACGGCCGGCTATGTCCAGGATATTCAGAAAAAAATCAAAAAAGCCCTGGAAATGCCGGGGCCGGCTTACATACAGATCCTCTCTCCTTGCGTGCCGGGCTGGAAGATTGAACCCGGCCAAACCATTAAAGCCGCTCAACTGGCCGCCCAAACCGGGCTCTATCCCCTCTTGGAATATGAATACGGAGAATTAAAAAACACCAATAAAATCAAAGAAAAAATAAAAGTGGATGAATATCTGGGGATGCAAGGAAGATTCAAACATCTCTTTAAAGACAAAAAGGGCAAAGAGCAAATCAAAAAAATTCAAAAACACGCTGAAGAAAATATTAAAAAACACGGATTGAAAGCTTAAACCCCGGATTAAAACATTAAAAAACGAACCGTTTAGGCGGTTCGTTTTGTTTTAACTCTAAGCTAAGGTAAAAGCTTTAAATTGTGATTCCGATACACCTTGGCCCTTAGAAAATCCAAATCGGTTATTAATAAACTCGATTCGGTGTTTATGATCAATTTGCCTTTTCTAAAATAAATATCTGTTAAATCACCCTGTTCAACTTCATAACGCTTAAAGATCTCCAATGTCTTTAATTCCACCCAAAGTTTGGGATCCATCTTTTTATCTTTTATAAAAGGAATTACTTTCTGGGCTACTTCATCCGTAATTAAAAGGCGACACATATATCCTCCTTTCTTTTTAAAAGAACAAATTTAATTCCTTGAATCCAGGGCCCGGTTAACCAAGCTATCGGCTTCTTTATTGTTTTCCCGCCGAATATGCTTAAAACCGATTTTTTTAAAATCCAAGGAATAATTATAAATCTTTACAAACAAGGGTTGTAACTCCTTGTTCTTAACCTTATATTCCCTGTTCAATTGTTTAACAATTAATTCGCTATCCAAAAAAAATTCCGCCTCTTCCGTTTCCAAAGCCCTGACTTTTTCCATGGCCTTCAAAAGAGCTTTATATTCCGCCTGATTATTGGTTGCCTCTCCGATATACTCGGAAATCCGAAAAACCTCGCGACCCTCAAAGTCATAAGCTATCGCTCCGATGGCGGCCGGACCGGGATTACCCCGGGCCCCTCCGTCTGTATAAACCTTTAATTTCATAAAATTGATTACAAATTCACAAATTTCCTCACAAATAACACGAATGAATTCTTCTTTTATTCTTAGTCATAATTATTTGTGCAATTCGTAATTAGATTAGTGAATTCGTAATTAGCTAACTGATATCAATTATTTTTAGTTGCACCTCGCTTTTACCGTTAAAATTATTCATATCCAAATAATACACAATATCCGCCTTGTCTCCTATTTTAAAATGGGAACAATTTTCAGACTGCCCGAAAAAAATACCCCAAATGCCATTAAATCGAAATTTAATATGCTCTCCTTTCTTGCCCATTCTGATCATATCCCTGATTTGCGCGCCCCGACTCAAGAAAACCGGCTTGGGGTTTCCTTCTCCGAAAGGAGCTAATTTTTCCAAAGAATTAAACAGATCCCCATCTATTTCCTTCATATCCAATTCCGCGTCTATTTTTATCTTAGGCAATAATTCCGTTTTTCGCAACTTTTGGTGGGCATAATCCCTGATTTTTTTAAAAAACTTATCCAAATTTTTTTCTTCCAAACTAAAACCGCAGGCAGCCGGATGGCCTCCGTAATTACTGAGCAGATCCTTGGTCTCTTCCAGAGCTTTAACCAAATTAAATTCCTCTATGCTCCGACCCGAACCCTTTAGCTCTCCCCCGGACCGGGTAATAGCTAATGCCGGCCGATAATAAAGAGAATTCAGGCGGCCGGCCACCAAGCCGATAATCCCTTCCGGCCAAGGATTTTTATTCTTACTTACGGTTATAATTATTTCACTCTTTTCTTCACCCGCTTGCTCCAAGGCCTCGGCCAAAGCTTTCTCGGTTTCTCTCTGCCGAGAGCTGTTTTTTTCATTTAAATCTCCGGCCTTTTCCTTGGCCTCGCTCCTGTCTCGGCTTATCAAAAGATAAAAAGCGCGGGCGGCATGGTCCATACGACTGGAAGCGTTGATCCGGGGGGCTATCTGAAAACCGATATTCCAAGAATCTATTTTATCCTTTAGACCGGTAGAATTTATAAGTTCCTGCAAGCCGACTCTTCCGGTATGATTCAAAACTTTTAAGCCCCTTTTTACCAAAATCCTGTTCTCCCCGGTAAGCTCCACGCAATCAGCTACTGTGCCTATGGCCACCAGATCCAGCAACCTCTCTTGCAATATTTTCTTTTTATTTTCTTCCAAAGTTGATTCGGAAACCAAGGCCTGGGCCAACTTGTAAGCCACCCCCACTCCGGCCAATTTCTTACAAGGATATTCCTCCCGCTTCAACACCGGATCAACAATTAAACAGTCGGGTAAATCCTCTTTTTTTTCCGGAGGAGTATGATGATCGGTTACAATAACCTCTGTTCCTTGTTTGCGAGCATAATCCACTTCTTCCTTGTTTCTTATTCCGGTGTCCACGGTTATAATCAAAGAAGCCCCCTCTTCAACCATTTTGTCTACCGCTCCCTTATTCAAACCGTAACCTTCACTCACCCGGTCCGGCATATACACGCCGGGGTCTGTTTTAAAAATAGAAAAAAGATCATATAAAAGAACGGAAGAAGTGATCCCGTCCGCGTCATAATCTCCGTAAATAAATATTTTCTTACCCGCTTTTATATGTTTTATGATAACCTCTACCGCCTTTCCCATATCCTGAAAAATAAAAGGATCATGAAGAGGTTTTTCGTCAGCTCTCAGAAAATTTTCAATCTCTTCCGCGGTTTTAAAACCGCGGTTATAAAGAAGTTGCCCGAGCAAGCGTTCCAGACCGCTTTTTTTACCCAAAAAATCAGCGGGTGCTTGAGGATATGTTTGCCACTTCCGCGATTGAGTCATAAAAACCACATGCAAAATGAATAAAAATAAAACTTATTTTACTTATTTTACATCTTATACTTATTTGCCATTAATAAAAAGCGAAACTCAGGGTCCAGAAAACCATACTAAAGATAACTATAATAGACAAAATCAGCCAACCTACTTTCTTTAAATGTTTCTTCTTAATCCTAAATTTTTTCTTACTCATAATTTTTATACTTATTTTACTTATTTTACTTATTTTACTTTTTATACCTATTTTCTTAATATTTTAACGAATGTATCCGGAGGGATATCCACCTTTCCCTTGCCCGAGGACATCATCTTCTTTTTTCCTTTTTTTTGTTTATCCAATAATTTACGCTTACGGCTGACATCTCCTCCATAAAGCTTGGCGGTAACATCTTTTCTTTGCGCGGATAAACGTTCGGCTGCCACTATTTTTCCTCCCACGGCCGCTTGCAATTTTAAAACAAACATTTGCCTGGGGAGGGTTTCTTTTAAAATTTTAACGATCTCCTTGCCCTTCTGATAGGCCTCATCCCGATAAACTATAGTGGCCAAGGCCTCCTCTTCCTTTTCCGCTACTAATATGTCCAATTTTACCACATCCGCTTCGCGATATTCCAAATAATCATAATTAATTGAGGCAAAGCCCGAACTTAAACTTTTCATCTTGTCATAAAAATCGGTTAAAATTGAAGACAAGGGAATTTCATAATAAAGTATAGCCCGGCCACTCTCTATATATTCGGTATTTTTATAAATTCCTCTTCTCTCTTTTACCAACTCCATTATTTTTCCCAAATAATCCTCCGGGGTAATAATATCCAATTTTACCCAGGGTTCTTCTATTCTTTCCGTTTCTCCGGGCTCAGGCAATTTTTGGGGAGTTCTTACCCTTAGTTCTTCTCCGTTTTTCTTATAAACCTTGTAAGCTACACTGGGGACTGTTACCACCAATTCCAAACCATACTCTCTTCTGAGTCGTTCCACTATTATCTCTAAATGAAGCACCCCTAAAAATCCGCAACGAAAACCGAATCCCAAGGCCTCGGAATGCTCATTTTCATAAACCAAAGAAGCGTCATTCAATTTTAATCTGTCCATAGCTTCCCTTAAATCGTTAATTTCACTTCCCTCCTGGGGAAAAACGCCGGCAAAAACCATGGGCTTGGCTTCCCGGTACCCCTTAAGAGCGCTTACTTCTTCTTTTTCTTTGAATAAGGTAATAGTATCCCCCACCCGGCATTCGCTGATTTCTTTAAAACCGGTAGTAATATAACCTATCTCCCCCGCTTTTAGCTCTCCGGTTGACTTATAGTCGGGGCTAAATATCCCCACTTCTCCCGCTTCGCTTTGAGCGCCGGTAGCCATTAAATAAATTTTCTCTCCCTTTTGTATTTGACCCTCCACTATACGCACATAAGCGACCACCCCTTTGTAAGCATCATAATTGGAATCAAAGATCAGGGCCCGCAAAGGATGATCTTTTTTCTCTTCCTTATAAGGAGGGGGAGTTTTTTTGATTATGGTTTTTAAAAGTTCTTCCACTCCTTCGCCTGTCTTAGCCGAAGTTTTAACTATTTCCTCAAAACTGCAACCCAATAAATCCAAAATTTCTTTTTCCGCTTTTTCCACTTGAGCGGCGGGTAAATCAATTTTATTGATCACGGGAATTATCGCTAAATCTTGCTCCAGGGCCAGATATAAATTAGCCAAAGTTTGGGCCTGAATTCCCTGAGTGGCATCCACTAACAAAAGCACACTTTCCACGGCGGCCAAACTCCGGGAAACCTCATAGCTAAAATCCACATGGCCGGGAGTATCTATTAAATTAAAAATATAATCCTGATATTTCATGGTCACGGGTTGCAATTTGATAGTAATCCCCCGCTCTCTCTCCAGGTCCATTCTGTCCAAAATCTGATCTTTCATTTTCCTGTCTTCTATTGTTTTGGTTAGCTCCAGCATCCTATCAGCTAAAGTCGATTTGCCATGGTCAATGTGCGCTATAATGGAAAAATTTCTGATTTTGTTGTCCATAAAAATAAACTTTTACTCTAAATATTCTCGGATCACAAATTACGAATTACTCGATTATATTCCCCTGGCCTCTCCCTGGTCTCCGGTTTCTATTTTTTTCCAGGGAAACCTTTTTCGAAATGTCCTCCAAAGCTGAAATAATTCCTCACTTCTAAGCAAATAACAAATCAACAAATAGACCGAAAAACCTAATATACCAGCTATCAAGCCCTGTGTCAAAATTCCCCAAAATTTGGTCATCTCCACCCAGGGAGCCACCAAACTTTTAGTAAACTGCACTGTAAATCCGCAGGCCAAAGCTCCCAGAGAAAATTTAACAGCGGATAATAAAATTCTTTCCTCTTCTAAACCGTTTAATTTCATGTGTAGCGTCAACCATAATAAAACAAAATTAACAATATTGGCCAAAGAAAAACCTAAGGCCAAACCGGCTACACCTAAAATCTTGGAAAACCACCAAACAGAAATCACATTTACCAAAGCGGCGAATAAACCGATAAAAAAAGGAACCTTGGCGGTCTGCCGAGCATAAAAAACTCGAATTAAAAGAGGAATTAAGGCCTGAGCAAACAAACTAAAAGCAAAAAATCCGAGGGTTTGTAAAGTTAAAATCGTATCCTGCCAATCAAAAAGACCGGTTCCCAAAACAACCCGGACAATTTGAGCCCGCAGAGTTATGAGCAAAACCGTGGCGGGAACAATAAAAAAAAGAATTTTTCTAACAGTTTGAGAAAGATTGACTCTTAATTTTTCTTTGCTAAAGGCCACTTGAGACATAGTGGGAAAAGCGGCGATAGCAAAGGAAATGCCGAAAACCCCCACCGGAAAGGATTGTAAATTATTGGCGAAATTAAAAACCGACAAAGATCCGCTGGCCAAGGTGGAGGCAAAAATGGTTATAACCAACAAATTAATTTGAGAAATGGCTAAAGTCATGGTCCGGGGGATCATCATCTTTCCTATCTTTACCAAGTTTTTACTCTTTAAATTAAAAACCGGTCTATAGCGATACCCTAATTTTAAAGCTACCGGAAGCTGAACCGCCATATGCAAAAAAGCTCCCAAAGCCACTCCCCAAGCCAGGCCGTAAATTCCCAAAAAAGGAACCAAATACAAAGCGCCGATAATAATTCCCAAATTATAAAAAATGGGTGCCAAAGAATAAACAAAAAATCTTTTAAAAGACTGTAAAATTCCTCCCAAAATACTGGAGATGCCCAAAAAAATCGGAGATAAAAACATTATACGGGTTAAACCGACTGTTAGGGATTGTTTTTCCGGTCCAAATCCGGGGGCTATTAAATCAACCAAATAAGGAGCAAAAACAACTCCCAAAAAAGACAAAACCATCAAGGTCAACAAAAGAATATTCAAGAGATTGTTTACCAGATACCAGGCCTCTTTATTGGGAGACTCCTTGAAAGAAAAAATTTTACCGCACCCCGAATCCTTAATTAAAAAAGTTAAAATGGGAATAAAGCCGGCTGTCAAAGCTCCCATTACCAGCAAATTAAAAATTAAATCCGGAACCCGAAAAGCGGCATAATAAACATCCAATGTGTTGCCGGCACCGAATTCACCGGCCAAAATCCTGTCCCGAAAAATTCCCAAAAAACGACTGGCTAAAGAAGAAAAGGCCACCAAAGTGGCCGCAATAGTAATACTGTCTATTTTTTTAGTAAACAATCTCCTGATCATAGATTTTTCTAAAAACAAATTTAACCATTATTTCAAAATTTCCCTTAAACTGCGTCCCACCATTCCTTCCGGGGGGGCGATATCAAAAAAATCCAATATAGTGGGAGCGATATCAACCAACATTCCTCCTACTTTCATTTCTTCTTCCGGGCCCATATTTTTTTCTCTATAATTATTAGGGGTAACCAGCCAACAAGGCACAGGGTTGGTGGAGTGTTCGGTATCCGGCTCTCCGGAATATAAATTAACCATCTCTTCGACATTGCCATGATCAGCCGTAATTAACAAACTGCCCTCTTTTTCCAACACTTTGCTCATAAGCTCTCCCAAACACTCGTCCGTAAATTCCAAAGATTTAACCCCCGCCTCTAAAACGCCCGTATGGCCCACCATATCCGGATTGGCATAATTAACTAAAATAAAGTCGTATTTATCCTCGTCTATTTTTTCCAAAAGCTTTTCCGTAACTTCCCGCGCGCTCATCGCCGGTTTATCAGCGTAAGAAGGCGTATTTTTGGAAGAAATAACTATTCTGTCCTCTCCTTCAAAAGGTTTTTCAAAGCCCCCGTTAAAAAAATAAGTAACATGGGCGTATTTTTCGGTTTCGGCTATCCGAAGCTGCTTTTTTTCGTTTTTTGATAAAATCTCACCTAACCTGGTGGTAATCTCTTGTTGCTTAAAAACCACTTTCATGGGAAGACCGTCCTCGTATTTATTAAATCCGATAAATTCAATATTTTTTGGGGGGGTGGCTTCTTTAAATTCTTTAAAATTATTAACAGTAAAGGCCTTGGCTATCTGGCGGGAGCGATCCTTGCGAAAATTAAAACAAACCACCGAATCATTATCCTCGATCAATGCCCGGGGCTCATTTTTTTCGTTTGTCAAAACCACCGGCTCTAAATACTCATCCGTTATATCTTTCTTATATTGATTCTCTACCGCCTCTTTAAAATTGTTTTCTTTAATACCTTTTCCTTCGGTAAAAGTCAAGAAAGATTTTTCAATCCGGTCCCAATTATTGTTTCTGTCCATGGTATAATATCTTCCCGATAAAGTGGCAATTTGACCAATGCCGATCTCATTGATGCTTTGTTGAAGGGTATTTAAATAATTTAAAGCGCTTTGGGGTTCGGTATCTCTTCCATCGGTTATGGCATGAATATAAACCTGCTCCAAACCTTGTTCCTCGGCAAAAGATAACAGAGCTATTAAGTGATCTATATGGGAATGCACTCCTCCGTCACTAACCAAGCCCAAAAAATGGAGTTTGGAATTATTTTTTCTTACTTGTTCCACGGCTTGAAGTAAAATCTCATTGGAAAAAATGGAACTATTACCGATAGCGGCATTAATAGTGGGTAAAAATTGATAAATAATCTGGCCGCTACCCATGGTTTGGTGACCCACTTCTGAATTACCCATTACCCCCCAAGGAAGCCCCACAGACATGCCCGAGGCCTGCAACAAAGTTTTGGGATAATGCTTATTAAGTTCATCATAAACAGGCAAATCGGCTTTAAATACGGGGTTGCCTTTTTGAGTCTGCCACTCTCCCCAGCCGTCTAAAATTACCAAAACTATGGGGTTATGTTTATTTTTCATACTTTATAATTTTTAAAAAAATTTTTTTTATGTTATAATATAAATTAATTTTGCTATTTTCCGAACAAAAAGTAAATATATTATTATATTGTATCATAATTATCAAATTTTAAAAATAATTTTAAAAATATGAGCTTAGACATTAAAGTTCCTTTATCCGTACCCCAAAACAAGCGGGAGGAATATCTAAAAAACTATAAAATAGCCACTCAAGGCACGGGCAGAATGATGATGTTTGCCGGAGACCAAAAAGTGGAACATCTAAATGACGACTTTGTGGGCAAAAACATCCCCGAAGAAGCGGCTGATCCGGAGCATTATTTTAAGATAGCCAGCCAAGCTCACATCGGAACTTTTGCCACCCAAGTGGGAATGCTGACCAGATACGGAATGGATTATCCCGACATACCTTACATTGTAAAAATAAACTCCAAAACCAATTTAATGACCGAGAGGTTTCAAGATCCTTTTAGCAACAGGTGGCTCCCCATATCTTTTATTAACAACTTTAAAGAAAATTCCGGACTGAATATCGTGGGAGTGGGATATACGGTTTATATCGGCAGCGCTTTTGAAGCCGACATGTTCGGCCAAGCCGCCCGAATTATTTACAAAGCTCACAAACATGGCCTACTGTCTGTAATCTGGATGTATCCTCGAGGTAAAGCGGTGAAAGACAAGGATGAAAAAAACGATATCCACCTTTTGGCCGGCGGAGCGGGGGTGGGCCTTACCCTGGGGGCGGATTTTGTTAAGATCAACTATCCTTACAACCTCCCCAAACAAAAAGAGGTGGCCAGAGAATTTCAAGAAGTCACGACTGCCGCCGGCAGAACCAAAGTAATCTGTGTGGGGGGATCGAAAAAATCTCCCAAAAAATTTCTGGAACTTTTGGCAGACCAAATTAAAATATCCGGAGCCAGAGGAAACGCCACGGGCAGAAATATTTATCAAAGACCTTTGGACGAGGCCATCAGAATGGCCAATGCCGTTTCCGCGGTCTCTTTATACGACTACTCTCCGCAAGAGGCCTATAATATTTTTACCGGTAAAAAGAAATTTAAAAAACCGTAAAATTCTCTTTATATTAAAAATAAGGTCTCTACAAAAAATCTTGTTTTTATTTTCCCGTTAATGATAAGATAAAAATATGAGTATCCGAAAAGCAAAAAAATTAAATCCTTTGAACTTGGGACT
Source organism: uncultured Gammaproteobacteria bacterium (assembly GCA_964644045.1). Lineage (GTDB taxonomy): Bacteria > Patescibacteriota > Patescibacteriia > Patescibacteriales > JAGXOH01 > JAIOTG01. The sequence continues at coordinate 34,991 of CAZXUK010000003.1, read as the reverse complement.
TTCCGGAGGAGCTATCTGGGGCGGATCTCTGTTTTTATTAACCTTAATTTCTTTATATACCGGCTATGCCCAGGAGTTTTTGAATTTGGTTAGTAAGCTTTATCCCGGATATAAAATAACTTTTGTTGGCTCTTTATTGGGGTTAATTCTGGGTTTTTTGGACGGCTTTATCGCTCTTTATCTCTTCGGACTTATCTATAATTGGCTTAATAAAAAAAACAAATCAAACTAAAAACACCCTCGATTCCGAAGGGTGTTTTTATTATTTATACCGTATTATTTGTCATGTTCCACTCTTTCTCTCTTGGTTTCATAACCGGTGCCGGCCGGAATTAAACAACCGATAATAACATTTTCTTTCAATCCTTCCAAATAATCTATTTTGCCGCTAATAGCCGCTTCCACCAAAACCCGAGCGGTTTCCTGAAAGGAGGCGGCGGACAAGAAACTGTCTGTGGTCAAGGAGGCCTTGGTAATTCCGGATAAAAGCCGTTGCGCTTTGGCTTTCTTTTTCACTTTTTCGTTAGCCCGGTCCAAAACCCCTTTTTCTATTACTTCCCCCGGCAATAACTCGGTATCTCCGGAATCAACCACCAAGAAACGAGAAAACATTTGTTTAGCTATAATTTCCACATGTTTATCATTTAAGGGCTGACCTTGGGAAGAATAAACATATTGAATTTCTCTTAAAACATATCTTTGTACCTCTAACCTGTTTCTCAATCTATAAAGCTGATAAAGATCAAAACTTCCTTCGGTTAATTTTTGTCCTTTCTCTATCTTGTCGCCATCCTGAACCAAAATTTCCGTACCCTTGGGGACGGTAATTTCCTCCAATTTTTCGGCTTCACTGACCACCTTGATATGTTTTTCTTTAATTTCCGCCTTTCCTTCTTTTTTGGCCTTAACTGAATTGTTACCCAATTTAAACAATACGGTTCCCTTTTTTACCGTCTCTCCTTCTTTTATCATAATTTTCAGATCGGATTCTTTGATTTTGTCATCCTTTAATTTAACTTTTTTAACCAAGTCGCCAAAATGAAATTTTTCCGATTCTGTTCCTTTATAATAAATTTTTAAAATTTTTGATTGCGGATTTTCCACGCTTACTTCACGACCCTTCTCATCTTTAATTTTCTTTTTTCCCAATTCAATTTTTATTTTTCCGTCCACATCCGCCAAAATAGCTTTCTTTTTCGGGGGTTTGGCTTCAAAAATTTCTTCCACTCTCGGAAGACCTTGAGTGATATCTTCCTGGCCGGCCACGCCTCCGGTGTGGAAGGTCCTCATAGTTAGCTGAGTTCCCGGTTCTCCGATTGATTGAGCGGCTACCGTACCCACCGGAGTTCCCAATTTAACCGGCTTATTATTACCCAGATCATAACCATAACATTTAACGCAAACCCCCTTGCCCAATTTACAATTCAAAATGGTTCTAATACAGACCTCTTCTATTTCCTCGCCTTTATTTTTAAAATCTTCTATTAAATTGGTGGAAAGAATTTCTCCGGCTTTGGCCAATACTTTTCCTTTTTTATTTTTTAAATCGGCGGCCAAATATCGTCCGGTTATCCTTTTAAAGAAATCTTCCCCCACTTCCTCGCTTCCGGTTTTGGTCAAGACAATTCCTTCGGTATCTCCGCAATCCTCCGCTTCCACTATAACATCCTGAGAAACATCCACTAATCTCCTGGTCAAATATCCGGCATTGGCGGTCCTTAAGGCGGTGTCAGACAAACCTTTGCGTACTCCGTGGGTGGAAATAAAATACTCCAAAACTCCGAATCCTTTTTTAAAATTACCCTTAACCGGCAACTCTATTACGTCTCCGGAGGGAGAAATCACCAACCCTTTCATTCCGATGATCTGAGTTAACTGCGCCCAACTACCTCTGGCTCCGGACTCTACCATGGAATAAACCGGATTTTCCGGAGTTAAACCGGCCTGACAAACATCGGTTATTTTTTCCTTGGTATTGCTCCAAATCTCCACAATTTTATTGGATCTTTCACTTTCGGTTAAAAGACCTTTCGTAAATTGCTCTTCCACTTCTTCCACTCCTTCTTCCGCTTTTTTGATCATATTGTCTTTTTCTTCAAAATTGGGCAACTCTCCCATACCGAAAGAAAGTCCGCTCTCTGTTATAATATCAAAGGCCTTATTTTTCAGATTATCAATAAATTCAACCGTTTCTTCTTCCTCATATAAACGCAGGCAATCCCTGACCAAGACTTTAAGATCTCCTTTTTTAATAACTCGATTAATAAAACGGAGTTTTTCCGGTAAAATTTCATTAAAAATAACCCGTCCGGCGGTAGTAACAAAAATTTCATTTCTTATCTTGACTCTAATGGGTTCATGAAGCCCGATAACTTTATTTTCATAAGCAAAACGAACCTCGGTGGCATCGGAAAAAGCTCTTAAATCTTCTTCTTTTGTTTCTGTTTCATCCATCCGGGTAATATAATAAGAGCCCCAGGCGATATCTTGATTGGGGGCGACCACGGGTTCTCCGGTGGCCGGTTTAAGCAAATTGTGGGTGGATAAAATAATGTTCTTGGCCTCTTCCACCGCTTCTCGGGTCAGGGGCACATGAACCGCCATTTGATCTCCGTCAAAATCGGCATTAAAAGCGGGGCAAACCAGGGGGTGAATTTGAATGGATTTACCCTCGATTAAAATGGGTTTAAAGGCCTGAATCCCCAATCTGTGCAGAGTGGGGGCGCGATTTAAAAGCACAAAAGATTCTTTTACCACCTCTTCCAAGATATCCCAAACCTCGTCCGCGCCGCTTTCAATAAAACGGGAAGCGCTTTTAACATTGTAAACTATTTCTTGCTGGATCAAACGACTGATTACGAAAGGTTTAAAAAGCTCCAGGGCCATGGTTTTGGGCAGACCGCATTGATCCAGATTTAATTTGGGATTTACCACAATCACGCTGCGCCCGGAATAATCGGTTCTTTTCCCCAACAAATTCTGCCTAAATCTGCCTTGTTTTCCTTTTAAGGAATCAGCCAAAGATTTAAGCTGCCTTTTTTGTCCGGTAGAAGCTGTTACTGTCTTGCTTTGGCGAGTGGAATTATCAATTAAAGCGTCTACGGCTTCCTGAAGCATCCTTTTTTCATTCCGACAGATAACTTCCGGGGCATTCAGCTCAATTAATTGCTTTAAACGATTATTCCTGTTAATAACCCGTCGATATAAATCATTTAAATCACTGGCCGCAAAACGGCCTCCGTCCAGAGCCACCATAGGCCTTAAATCCGGAGGAATCACCGGAACAGCGGTTAAAACCATCCACTCCGGCCTAATATTGTTGGCCGCCAAGCTCTTAAAAAGACGCAATCTCTTTAATATTTTTTCCTTTTTTACATCGTTGGCTTTCTTTAGTTTTTCTTCCAAATCTTTAATGGTTTCGGTCAAATCAATTTTCTCCATTATTTTACGAATAGCTTCCGCTCCGATTCCGGCCTCGAAAATATGTCCGTATTTTAAACTTAAATTTTGATAAGCATCCTCGGAAACTATTAATAAGGGTTTTAAATCCCTTAATTCTTTAATGGATTCATTAAAGGTCTTCTGGAGCTCATCCAATTTTCCCTGTTTTTCCTCTTCCAAATCATCTATTTCTTTTTGAGCGGCCTTTTTGGCTTTGGCTTCCTTGGTCTTCTTGTTATACTCTTGAGTAAGAGATTTTTTCTTTTCTTTGTATTCGGTTTGAATTTGCTCCAGGGTGTCATTTTTTAAATCCTCGTCCACCTCGGTAATTATAAAACTGGCAAAATAAATGACTTTTTCCAAGGATTGCATTCCCAGATCCAAAATAAGCCCGATTTTAGAAGACAATCCGCGTAAAAACCAAATATGAGAACAAGGAGTTTGAAGATTGATGTGGCCCATTCTTTCTCTTCTCACAATACTGCGAGTAACCTCTACTCCGCATTTATCGCAAACAATCCCCTTGTAACGGATTTTTTTATATTTGCCGCAATAACATTGCCAATCCTTGGTGGGGCCAAAAATTTTTTCGCAAAACAAACCGTCTTTTTCCGCTTTTTGAGTCCGATAATTTATGGTTTCCGATTTGGTCACTTCTCCGTGAGACCAAGATAAAATCTCTTCTGGAGAGGCCAAAATAAGTTTTATGGCTTCAAAGTCGGTGGTTTTAATGGGAGTTAACATAAAAATTAATTTAATTATTTTAAAAAACTATTGTTGTTATTTCTCAATTTCTTGTTCTCCTTCTTTTTTCTCTGTGGTTTTTTCTTCTTCCGCCTCGGTCTCTGTTTTTTGAGAATGAACGGCTTTATTGTTTCCTTGTAAGAGCTCGACATCCAAACCCAGGCCCTTAATTTCCCTGGTTAACACATTGAAGGATTCCGGCACATTAAGTTTGGTAATTTCCTCTCCTTTAATAATGGATTCATAAGCGCTGCTTCTGCCAGGAACATCATCGGATTTAATGGTTAAAATTTCCTGCAAAGTATGGGCGGCGCCGTATCCTTCCAAGGCCCAAACCTCCATTTCTCCGAATCTCTGACCGCCGAATTGCGCTTTTCCTCCCAAGGGCTGTTGAGTGATCAAAGAATAAGGCCCGATCGATCTTTGGTGCATTTTATCCTCCACCATATGATTCAATTTCAGCATATATTTATATCCCACCACCACTTTATTGTCATAAGCTCGACCGGTTTTGCCGTCATATAATTTTACCTTTCCGTCCTCGGGTAAACCGGCTTTTTTCAATTCTTCTTTTATCTCTTCTTCGGATATCCCGCGTAAAACCGGAGTGGCTACCTTATACCCCAATTTTTGGGCGGCAAACCCCAGGTGAGTTTCCAAAATTTGTCCTAAATTCATACGGGAAATCACACCCAAAGGAGACAAAATAACATCCAGGGGAGTGCCGTCCTCCAAATAAGGCATATCTTCCCGAGGGACAATTTTGGAAATACATCCCTTGTTTCCGTGCCTTCCGGACATTTTATCCCCGACTTGAATTTTTCTTAAGTTGGCTACGGAAATTTGGATTGATTTCAATACTCCGGCTTGCAACTTATCTCCGTTTTCTCGGGAAAAAATTTTTATATCCACAACTTTGCCGTGTTCTCCGTGCTCTAAATACAAAGAAGAGTCGCGAACATCTTTGGCTTTCTCGCCGAAAATGGCCCGCAAAAGCTTTTCTTCAGAAGAGAGCTCGGTTTCCCCTTTGGGAGTGATCTTGCCCACCAGAATATCTCCGGAAGAAACTTCGGCTCCAATACGAACTATTCCTTCTTCATCCAAATTTTTTAATTTTTCTTCGCTGATATTGGGGATATCATTGGTTACTTCCTCCGGGCCCAACTTAGTATCCCGCACATCAACGGTATAGTTTTCAATATAAATAGAAGAATAAACATCGTCCTTTACCAATCTATCGGAAATAATAATGGCATCTTCATAATTGAATCCTTCCCAGGTCATAAAACCGACCAAAACATTTTTGCCCAAAGCCAATTCCGCCTTGTCTATACAAGGACCGTCAGTCAAAGGTTGCCCCTTCTTAACCTTGTCTCCCAAACTAACCATGGGATGTTGATTAATACAAGTGGAGGAATTGGAGCGACGAAATTTGGAAAGCTGATAATTGGTAATTTCTCCTTTATTATTCTTGATTGAAATCTCTTGAGCATCCACCTTTACCACCTCTCCGGCCTCTTGGGCCAATAATATATGCCCGGAATCAAAAGCGGCTCTTTCTTCCACGCCCGTCCCCACGATCGGGGAATCGTTAATAATCAAAGGAACGGACTGTCTCTGCATATTTGTTCCCATCAAGGTTCTTTGTCCGTCATCATGTTCCATAAAAGGGATTAAAGAAGTGGATATGGAAACGATCTGATTAGCCGCAATTCCCACATAATCAATACGAGTAACTTCCAAAGCCATGGGTTGTCCGTATTTCCTAACTTCATTGAATTCCACCAAAAAATTACCTTCATTATCCACGGGGATATTAGAGGAAGCGGTAATATATTTTTCTTCTTCAAAAGCATCCAAGAGCACAATTTCTTTGGTAACCTTGGGTTTTACGGGAATTAAAACCCGATTATCCAAATTATCTTTCAAAGTTTTTATGGTCTTTTTATCTAATTTTTTTCCGGCTTTAGCTATTATTTTTCCTTTTTTATTATCCGGAACTTCTTCTAATAAAATTTCCTCGCCTTCTTCCAAACTCTTAACCGCTTTTACATCCTCGCGCAAGATCTGACCTTCCAAAGCCGGATCATCCGTTTTTAAATCATGCAAAACTTTGCGATAAGGGGTTTGAACAAATCCGTAGTTATTAACGCGAGCAAAACTGGCCAAATGTCCCACCAAACCGATATTGGGCCCTTCCGGAGTGGCAATCGGGCAAATCCGGCCATAGTGAGTAGTGTGTACATCACGCACCTCAAAACCGGCTCTTTCCCGGGTTAACCCACCGGGGCCCATGGCTGATAATCTCCTTTTATGCTCCAACTCGGCCAAGGGATTGGTTTGATCCATAAACTGGGAAAGCTGGGAAGACATAAAAAATTCCCGCACTACACTAATAACCGGACGGGCGTTAATTAACTTATTAGGGGTAAGGGTGCTAAAATCGGCCGTGCTCATTCTGTCTTTAACAATTCTTTGCATACGGGCCAAACCCACACGAAAACGATTCTGGATCAATTCTCCGATCGCCCTAATCCTTCGATTGCCCAAGTGATCAATATCATCTTCCGGATCTCCGGTAATATTTAATCTGATAATTTCTCTAATAATGCTGATAAGATCCTCTCGTCTTAAAATCCGATTCTCTTTGGTGTTGGGAACATCCAAACCGAATCTTCGATTAAGCTTATACCTGCCCACGCTTCCGAAATCATAACGATCAAAACGAAAAAACATGGAATGAATAAGCTGGCGCGCATTATCGGTGGCGGCAAAATCTCCCGGTCTGATTTTTCTGTAAACTTCTTTTAAGCCCTCTGCCTCGTTTTTGGCCGCATCTTTTTTTAAAGTGGCCTCGATATGGCTTGATTCTCCGTTTCTATGCGCCTCTTCACTTACCTCGTCGATGTCTTCAAATAATTTTTTTATCTCCTCATCACTGCTATAACCAAAAGCCCTCAAAAGAGAAGTAATGGCTATCTTTCTTTTGCGGTCAATCCTTACCCAAATCACCTTGTTAATATCGGTTTCCATTTCCAACCAAGCTCCGCGGTTGGGAATAACCTTGGCGCCGTAATATTTTTTTCCCTTAATATAACTGGAATTAAAAATAACCCCCGAACTCCTGATCAACTGAGAAATAACCACTCTTTCTATTCCGTTTACTATAAAAGTTCCGTTATTGGTCATTAAAGGAAAATCTCCCAAAAAAACTTCTTGTTCCACCTTGGATTTATCTCTCTTGTTTTTTAATTCCACCTCAACCCTGAAAGGGGCTTCATAAGTAATGTTTTTTTTCCTGCTCTCTTCTTCGTTGAATTTGGGTTCATCCAAATAATAATCTTTAAAATAAAGCTCCAAATCTCTGCCGATGAAATCTGTTACGGGAGATATCTCATCAAAAAGTTCGGCCAAACCTTCTTTTAAAAACCAATTATAAGAATTCTTCTGAATCTCGATTAAGTCCGGCATGGGAGCCGCTTGCACAAAATCGGTAAAAAATTTTCTCTCCCCGAATATTTGGGGGGAAGAAGCGCCTTTTTGTGTAGCCATAAATATAAAAATTAAAAAAAATTAAAAAAACAAAAAAAATCTCAAATACCTACCCGGCTGGTTTTGAGTTCTATATAAAGTGTCTTATAATTTAAGTAATTAAACTAAACACTCTTTAAAAAAATAATTAAAATTTATAAATTGTTTCCAAACCGCTTTTCTTTTCTTGACAGAAAATAATATTTAATACTAACAAGGTTTTTAAAAAAAGTCAATACTTTGCCTTGAAAAAAATATCTTTGAAAAAATTATTTTAATATTAGAAAAAAAATAAAATTTTTCAAATATAAAAACTCCCAAGTTATCCACATGTCTGCAAGGCAATAATTCTATATTTCTTTAAATCTGTGACTCCTCTCGGAAATTAATATCAAAACGATTTTTTACTGTTTTGCATTTTCTTTAATTCTTCTCTGGCCACTTCTCTATCATCCCATTTAAGCTTTTCTCCTCCGGCCAGACAAATCGCCTGTTCACAACCCTTGCCGGTTATCAATACTATATCATTTTTCCGCGCCAATTGCAAAGCTTTTCTGATAGCTTGTCGGCGATCCTTAACTTTAAACAAATCCTCTTCCTCTTTTTTGCCGGCATATTCCGCTCCGCTGGCCACTTGGGCGATTATAACTTCCGGATCTTCATCATAAGGATCTTCATTGCTTACTATAACCATATCGCATTTCTCTCCGGCCAATTTGCCCAATTTCGGTCTTCTTTCCGTGTCCCTGCCCCCTCCGGCAGACCCCAGGACCTGAATCAATCTGTTATATTCCAAATTATCCACGGCCTTATATAAATTTTCCAAAGCCCGAGGTTCAAAGGCATAATCCACTATCACCGTAAAATTCTGCCCTTCATCAATCCTTTCCATTTTCCCGGCCACGGCCTTGATATTCTCCAAACCCTTTTTAATAACCTTATTATCTACCTCCTGAGAAAAAGCCACAGCCACCGCGTTCATACTATTCCGGACATTAAATTCCCCCAAAAGGACCAAATTGATTTTTTCTTCGGCAAAACTAAAACTAACTCCCGATTGGGTGCTTCTTATGTTTTTATAATTCAAGATCTCCCAAGAATCTTTACCGAGCAAATTTTCCTTAGTGGTATAAATTATTTTTTTCTCCGCCCAAAAATCCAAAAAATACCCGGCATACTCATCGTCATAATTGGCTATAATGGTTTTCTTAACTCGGTTCAAATCTATTTTTTTAATGTTTTTATTAACCTTTTGTATTCTTTTGTTCTCATCAACATATTTTATCTTCCCCCTTTTTAAATGTCTAAACAATTCTCCTTTGGCCTGTTTGTAATTCTCAAAACTTCCGTGAGATTCTATGTGCTCGGGATAAAGACCGGTAAAAACCAAAATATCATAATTGATAAACCTGTGCCTGAATTGTCTGATTCCTTCCGAAGTTGTCTCTACCACGGCATATTGGCACCCCTTTTTTTTCATTTGCGACAAAATTTTTTGAGTAAAAAAACGACCCACCATGGTCATTTTCTTGTCATTCAGCCATTCTTGCTCCCCGTCACTAAAAACAGCCGTGGAAGTAAAGCCAACCTTATAACCGGCCTCTCGCAAAACCCGGGCGATCATATAAACACTGGTGGTTTTTCCGGTTGTTCCGGTAATTCCCACTATTATCATTTCTTCACCGGGATATTTATAAACCAAAGCGGCCAACCAATTTAATAAAAAATGATAAACGGGTTGTAAATAACTAAAAATTTTTTTAGGAATTATCTTTTTAACCGAGTTAAGAAACTTGTCCATATTAAAATTTTCTTCTTATTTCTCTTAATATTTTATAGATATTATACCAAGTTCTGTTAAAAATAAAATCCCGGGTTCCGCCACGGTCCACCTCTTCTCCGCCAAAACCCTTTTTAAATCTGGTTATGCCCGGCCATTTCTCTTCATCTATGCCGTAAAAATCATAAAAAACACAACCTTTTTCTTTTGCCTCTCGGATAGCTTGCCACTGCAGGGCATAAGGCGCCATTAATTTTCTATATTGATGAGATGAAGCCCCGTGCAGATAAGTGGCCGTATCCCCGAAAAAAGAAACTATATTTCCGGCAATTATTTCCCCTTTATATTCGGCCAAGTAAAATTTTAACTCCAAATCTCCGGGGTTCTCCTTGAAAAATTCTATCATTTTTTTATAATGTTCCCGATCGTGAAGCCGAAACTTATCTCTGTCTCCGGTTTTTTTCATAATCTCCCACCAAGCGGGAAAATCATCCAATCCGCCTTTTCTGATCTTTACTCCTTTTTTAAAAGCCAGTCTAATATTATATCTGGTTTTTTGGTGCATTAAAGCCAAAATTTCTTCTTCCCGCTTTCTTAAATCCAAAAGCAGACTCTTTTGGGGCTGAATATTAATGGTTTCTTTAAAATTAAATTCTAAATCCAAACAATCCTCACCCGATTCCAGGCGACTAAAAATAATATTTTCTTTTTGTCCTTTGTCTTTTATTAACTGTAAAAATTTTATCTTATCCTTTTGAGGTAATTCTCTCTTAAAAACCGGACCGGCCGGAGCATACCAATATTTCTTTCCCGCTCCCAAAACATGTTCTTCCAGACTAATTAAAGCCAATAATTCCTCTCCTCTTTTAATACCCCATCTTCTGATCGAAAAACCGCGTTGCCGACTAAATTCTCCCCACTCCCAAGACTGACTGAACCTGTTGGGTGAAACAGTTTTAAGGAATTGGTTCCACTTCTCTTTATCTTTTATTTCCTTTAAATCCATAAAAACAAAACAAATTACCACCGCGCTAAAACGGTGGTTTTAAAAACTATTTTATATTTTTTAAGGCCTCTCTTATTCTTTGGCCGCTGTCTTTAACAGCCGGATCCACTCCTTTTAAGGCCTCTCTGGCCTGGGTCAAGGAATAACCCAAAGCCATTAAAGCATCTATTTCTTCACTGCTGGCTGAACCCTCCTCTCCGCTTTTCACTTCCTCTCTTTCCGAGCTCGCGGGTAAAAAACCGATCTTATCCCTGAGCTCCACCACTATTCTTTCCGCGGTCTTTTTGCCGATTCCGGAGACTTGTTGTAAAAGAGCCGAATCTCCTCTGGCTATATATTCCTTGAATTCGCTTACTCCGGCAATTGAGGTGGCGCTTAAAGCGGATTTGGGCCCGATCCCGGAAATAGACAACAAAGTTTCAAAAAAACCCAACTGCTCCCAAGTTTCAAAACCGTAAAGATCCAAAGCGTCTTCCCGAACATATTGATGGGTATAAAGTTCTATTTCTTGACCCTCTCTCAAATTATTGTAAAATTTTTCATTCAAAAAAATTTTATATCCAAGCCCTTCCACTCGCAGGATTATATAATTAGAATATTTATGCAAAATTTCTCCCTTTAGATAAGAAATCATAATTTGTAAGCATTAAGAAAAAAGAGTGAGATATGAAGAGAAAAAGCTACACCCCAAACTTTTTTATTTTGATACAACCTTAAAATTTGAAATTGGTAAAAATTAATTTCATTTCAAACCTAATTTTCAATTTCCCAATTTCTAATTTTATTTTTTTAACAAACTTTTCTCCTAAGAACACAATATTCTGAAACTTCTTCTCCTATATCCAATAACACAACATCGCCACTACCCCCGCCATGAGCTTCAGTCATTTCTTGTCCGTTTCGAGCGTTTATAATTTTATCTACTTTTATTCTAAGCACATTATAAAACGGTTTGATTATTTCTACAAGCTCGCCTCGTTTTAAACTATTATGAACCTTCACCTCGGTTTTTCCTTCCGGGTAACTTTTCACAACCTGGCCGCAAAACTCCCAATCACTGTCTATATGAGAATTACCTATATTCTGCTCAGCAGTTTCTCCTAATAAAAAACCGGTGGTATAACCTCGATTAACCAATTTTTCCTCCAACTCTTTTTTTAATCTTTTTATTTCTTCTTTTCTTTCTAATCCGGCATAATCCAAGGCCTGTCTATAAGCTCCGCAAACATTGGCTAAATAATATACGCTTTTATTTCTACCTTCTATTTTAAAACTGTCCACTCCCGCTTTTTTAAGTTTGTCCAAATAATCAATTAAACACAGATCCCGGGAATTCAGAATATAAGATCCCCTTTTGTCTTCTTCAATTTCCAAAGGATTTTCCGGCCTCTTCTCCTCGCTGATAAAATATCTCCAACGGCAGGGCTGAACGCAATCGCCCAAATTGGCGGAACGACCCAAAAAATATTGAGACAAAAAACAGCGCCCGGAATAAGCCATACACATAGCTCCGTGAACAAAATATTCCAGTTCCATATCCGGAACTTTTTTCTTTATCTCCTTAATATCTTCCAAGGTCACTTCTCTGCCCAAAATAATTCTTTTCACTCCGTTTTGTTTCCAAAAACGAACCGCTTCCCAGTTAAGACAATTGGCCTGGGTGGACAAATGAATTTCCGCCCCCGGCCATTCTTTTTTAATCAAGGAAATAATCCCGGGATCACTGGCTATTAAGGCGTCCGCTCCGATCTCTTGCAGTTTTTTAATATGGCCGGGAATTTTCTTTAAATCCCGATTATGGGCAAAAATATTTAAAGTAAGATAAACTTTTTTGTTCCGCTTATGGGCATAATTCACCGCTTGCCTGATACGACCAAGATTAAACTGATTGATCCTAACTCTTAAGGAAAAATCGGCGGCACCCAAATAAACCGCATCCGCACCGTAGGCAAAAGCGGTTTTCAACTTTTCCAAATTACCGGCCGGCGCCAATAATTCCACTTTTTCTTTATCCTTGCTCATACTTATTTTACTTATTTTACTTTCTATACTTATTTTACCTTTTATACTTATTTTACTTAATTTACTTAATTTTTTCTCTTCTAACCCCCTCTTAATCTCCCCCTTGCAAAGGGGGAGAAAGACAGAGGTTCCTCCCCTTTCCAAGGGGAGGTTAGGTGGGGTTTGCTTTTACTTATTTCACTTATTTCACTTTTTATACTTATTTTACTTATTTTACTTATTTCACTTTTTACACTTATTTTACTTCCTCCTCTTTCCACCAAAACCCCCTCTTAATCTCCCCCTTGCAAAGGGGGAGAAAGAAGCCGGTATTTTTGAAAAAAGGGGGAGAAAGACCAGAGGTTCCTCCCCTTTCCAAGGGGAGGTTAGGTGGGGTTTGCTTTTACTTATTTCACTTTTTATACTTATTTCTTGGAGGTAAATCTCTTAACTCTGATCAAACCGGACATAGGCACAATCTCTATTCCTTCTTTTTCCAGCTCATCTAAAAATAAATTCATGCCCAAGGAATCAGAGGCCATATGACCGGCTATAACCACATTAATGTGATGCTTTTCCGCTTCCCGGCGGTGATCTTCCGGTATATGCATTCCGATTACGGTCCCGATTCCCGCTTGAGACATCTTTTCAAAAATTTCTTTAGCTCCGCTGGTTCCGCCCGTCCATTCCAAAACCGCCACCCGTCCGCAATGGTTTTCCTCAGCTCCGGAAAAAAGAATGGGACCGGCCTTATGTTCTACTGCCTCTTTATATTCGGGAATTTCTTTTAAAACTTGCAAAATATCTTCCACATACTCGCATTTTTTCTTTTTAAAAATATTGTCCAAAAACTTGGCTCCCAAATTATCAGCCGGAGTATGAACGCACATAAAATCTAAATCTAAATATTTGGCCATGTCCACGCTACGATTATGATTAATCGGACTGATATTCCGCCTTACTTCTGAGATTCTCTTTCTTAAAATATCCTCCCCCACATTAATGGGAACACCGAAATCAGCCAAAACTTCAGCCTGCAGATCCATAACACCATGGAGATCAGCCAAGGCCTTGCCGTGAGGATGGTGGGATATTACCGAATCAACATCTCCCATTTTATCCGCCAACAAAATTTCCGGGCCTCCCATATCTATGCCGGCCAAAACTTTTTTAATGCTTTTTCTCTTGTTATCCGCCAAAATTCTGGTGTCGCTGTAAGGATTGGTTAATTTTTCCCGATCAAACTCTTTTTGCGAATCCTTATCCATCTTTTCAAACTTTTTCTTTACCCTCTTCAGGTTCTTCTTAACCTTTTCTTTTCCTCTTAAATCGGATTCAATTCCTTTTTTAATAGCCAACTTATAAATTTGTTGTAAAGTCATAAAACAAAAATGTTATTTATAAAAATATATTAAGCAAAGACCAAGCTAAATATAACACATAAAGCCCTATTAAAAAATACCCGGCCCTGTGCCCTATCTTCCATCTGCGCATCAAAAGCAAGAAAAAAATAACCAAAACCGTGGCAAATAAAAGCATAATAGAGCTTAACAAGTTTTCCGTGCTAACTTTAATGAGTCGGGGAGAAAAAGACAAAATTACAAACCAAGGCAAAGCTAAGCCGATTAAAATATCAAAAATATTAGAGCCGATAGCATTACTGATGGCCATTCCGCCCCGTCCCTGTTTGGCCACTATTATTGAGGAAAGCAAATCAGGCACGCTGGTGCCGATGGCTAAAACAGTCAAAGCGATAACAGCGGAAGGGATTTGCAGTATCTCGGCTATGCCTACCGCGCTCTCCACTAAAGCCCAACTTAAAAAACCGATTATAACAATGGAAATAAAAAAAACTTTATAATAATATCGAGAAGCGGGATACAGTTTATCCAAAAGTTTATCCAGGGGAATTAATATTTTTTTCGCTCCCTCTTTGGGTTTTTCTTCTTCCTTCTCTTCCGGGGTTTCTATATCTTCGGCCTTATCCTTATAAGAAAAAATCTTTTTCCAATTAACAATGGCCAACAAATAAACCAAATAAACCAATAAAAATACACCCGCCTCTCCCCAAGAGATCACTCCGTCCCAAAAAGTGATCAATAATATCACAATAGATAAAGAATAAAACAAAGTGTCCCGAACTACGGGCTGCCAATTCAAAACCGCTTTTTTTACAGCCGCGGCCACCCCGATAATAACTAAAATATTAAAAAGAGCTGAACCGATAATAGTTCCCATGCCTATGGCCTCATGCCCGCCCGGCTTCAAAAGAGCTATTAAGGCCACAAAAAGCTCGGGAGCGCTGGATCCCACGGCCATTAAAGTAGCCCCTGCCATATCCGAAGACATCTTCAGCTTTACAGAGATCTTATCCAAGGCCTCAACAAAATAATTATCACAAACCCGGGCCAGTAAATAAAAAGAGGCTAAAAGAATTAAAGAATATATAATCAAACCCATAAAAGAATCTTGAATTAAAAAAATTATTCACTCCTATTTTCCGCTTTTTTTAATAAATATTTCTTTGATATCTCCAAACACACAAATTTTCATAAAATTATATTACATGTTACGTATTACATGTTATTTGCTCATCTCCCGTAAAGCAGAAATACGCTCTTTTACCGGAGGGTGAGTCTTGAATGCTTTGGCAAAAAATTTCTTCTTGGCCCTCTTGTCTCTTTTGCCCTCAAAAGGAGAAGAAATATACATATGAGCGGTGGCCCGGTTGGCCGATTCCAGGGGCTCGGTATCGGCGGAAATTTTTTCCAAAGCGCTGGCCAAGCCCTCGGGATAACGGGTAAGCAAAGCCCCGTCCGCGTCCGCCCTAAACTCGGCCTTGCGAGAGATGGCAAATTTCATCATATAAGCAAAAATGGGGGCTAAAATAGAAAGTAGAATAGCCACAACTATAATAATTATTTGAAGTTGGCCTCCGCGACCGTTGCCCCTGTCTCCCAATCCTCCCAAAAAAGCCCAATATCTAAACCAATCAGCTAAAAGCACGGTAAACCCCACTAAAACCGTGGTAATGGTGGCAATTAAAATATCCCGATTGCCGACATGGGAAAGTTCGTGAGAGATCACTCCTTCCACTTCGTTTCTCTCCAATTTTTGCAACAAACCCTTGGTAACCGCCACCACGGCATGTTCGGGATCGCGGCCGGTAGCAAAAGCGTTGGGGGCGGTATCATCGATAATATAGATTTTGGGCAGAGGCAAGCCGGCGGTAATACATAAATTTTCCACTATCCGATAAAGCTCTTTATTATCCTCAAACTCGATCCGCTTAGCCCCGCTCATTTTCAAAACTATTTTATCACTCCACCAATAACTGACAAAAGCGGAAATTATACTAAAAGCCACGGCTATATACAAAATAACCGAAGTATCCAAAGCCAAACTAAAGACCCATCCCGCCAAAATCACAAAAACCAAAAATCCGGACATCAAAAACCAAGTCTTTCTTTTGTTGGAGTCGGAATGTGTATACAGAGTAGACATAATTCAAAACTCAAAAATATAATAATAATTTGTATAATTTGTGTCGGATTCGTGAATTTATAATTGAATATCACTTCTTTAAAAATTTGAAAACCAAAAACAACAAAACCGCGCACAAAACCAATAAACTTCCGGGTAAAAGATAGGGAATTCTTTCAGTCAGAGGTTTTTTTTCCTCGGGAGTAACAAAAGAACCGTTTTCTTTTTGTCCGGAAAGTTGAGCTTCCACGGATTCGCTTTTATCCAAATAAGGAAAATATTTTTCCAGATCATACTCCACTTTCTCTGCCCGAGAATTTCCATAATAAAGCCGATAGCTTTTGCCCGGATCGGCTTGAAAATAAACCCGATGTATTGGATAAAAGACCCGCAAATCCTTAAGAGTCAAGGGGGTGTTATCTTTGTTGTCTATAACTACTTTTAAATACCGTGTTTTACTCCGGGAAAAATTCAATTTTAACTTTTCTCCTTGAAAACGAGAAGTATTATATCTAAAAATATAACCGTTCCCCTTGAATTTCCAGTCTTTTTTGTCCCGGCCGGCATAAACATAAACCCCGCGATGAAAATTCTCTTGAGAGAAAGAAAACTCCACTTCCCGGACCGGGATACCGGCGCCGCCCAGATCTATTAAAACCTCGGTCTTGCGCTCCTCCCGGTTTTCAGAAATTTTGTAATCAGGACTATATTCCACCCGGTTCTGCTCACTCTGTTCATAATAAAAAGCTTTGGCATCCTTGATTTTTACCGGCTCTCCTTCGGGATCGCTTATCTCTATCTTGTAATACCGAAAAGCGCTATCTGAAAAATCCAATTGGGTGTCACCGGCTTTTAGTTCCCCTTTCTCGTCCGTATAATCGTAAATATAGCCGTCCGTCAACAAAGTTTGCCAATTGTTTCTGTCATTACTGGCTTGAACCTGAACATTTCTCTGAAAATTTTCCGAATCAGTAATAATTCCAAGGCGATTTATAATTTTCTCTTTCTCGCCCGTATCCAAAATTACTGAAGAATATTTACCCTTAACAAAAGTATTATTCAGGAGACGGGGAGAATAACTTTCCACCTTTTGGGAATCCCGGGAAACCGCCAAATAATAAGGAACTTCCCGACTCTTTTGATCCGCTAAACGCAAATCGGCCAGATCTTTTTGGGAATTTAAAAAAACCTCTCGATTTAATTCGAATTTAATTAAACCGTCTTGGGAAAAATCTATTTCTTGAAAATATTTCCAACTATCCAAATTAAAAGACGCCGAACAAAACAAGGGCACAAGTAGTCCCAAAAAAACAAGCAAAAAAATTCTTTTAACAAACATAAAAAAGGAAATATATATTTAAATATATATTTAAATATATATTTATTTTAAAGCCAGCCCCGAGCCTTTCGCCAAGCCACGGAAGTAAAATAATCTCCGTTAAAACTCAGAGCTCTTAAATTATTATTGCCTAATCTTTTTCTAAAATTATAGGCCTTGCCGAAAAAATCACAACCGGCCAGACTCTGGGCTAAAAACTCCTTATCCATCCCTTCAATCAAATTATTCTCTTCATCCTTTTGCCCTCGCTCTCCTTTTTTTCCTTTCAAAGCTTGGGTTATAAATTTTTCTTGGGATATCCGCGCCTCCTCGGAATCATAATCAGCCAAGCCGTTCCTATCCAGTATCTCTTGCCTCATTTTATGGGCGCGAAGAGAATCGCAACCGGCCAAACTGTAAATCAACCAGTCCTCATTTGCTCCGGCCTTCCAAAGTTCTTCTCTTAAATCATGGGCTGATTCGGAATCACAACCGATTAAACTTTGGGCTATATAGCTTGCCCCCACTTCTCCCTTTTCCCAAAGATCTTTTCTTGTTTTGCGCGCTTTTTCCGAATCACAGCCGGCCAAACTCTGGGCCAAAAAATTTTTATCAATCTTGTTATTTTTATCTAAATCTTTTCTGAGATTATGGGCATGGTCGGAATCACAAGCCAGCAAACTGTAAGCCGCCCAATTTTCATCGGATCCGGATTTTAAAAGTTTTTTTCGAAAATTATAAGCTACTTCCGAGTCGCAACCGGCCAAACCTTCCAATAAAACGCTCTCCTCCACTCCTTCTTTTAAAATTCTTCCTCTTAGATCATGGGCTCGGGCCGAGTCGCAACCGGCCAAAGATCTTGCCACAGTACTTACATCCACGCCCTCGGACAAAAGCTTATCTCTTAACTCATGGGCTTGCGGGCTGTCGCAACCGATCAAAGATTCCGCCAAAATATTCATATTCACGCCCCCGGCCAAAAGCTTATCTCTTAACTCATGGGCTTGCGGGCTGTCGCAACCGATCAAAGATTCCGCCAATATTTCTCTGTCCAAATCTCCCTCTGCATGATTTAAAAATCCCAAAAAATTTTTTTCAAATTTTTCCTTGTTCCGCTTCTTTTCCTTATTCAACTTTTCTAAATCCTCCCCCTCTCCCGGCGAAAGACCGGACTCCATCTTTTTCTCAGTCATAAAAATAATAATTTAAATAATTTCTTTTAATTTATCCTTGTATTTCTGATAAGCAAAAGAAATAATAAGCAATACAATCCCCAAGGATAAGGAAGATACTATTCTATACAAGCTTCCCAGGTGCCATAAATCCGCAAAAAAAAGTTTTAAGATGGATAATACCAGCAAAACCAGCCCTCCCACTCTGACAAATCTATACTTGCGAACAAATCCGATAACCAAAAGTATAAGCGCATAAATCATCCAAAAAACAGACAAACTAATGCTTTTCTGGTATTTTATATTTCTTTGTTTTTTCACGTTTAATTTATACTCCCGGGTTTCAGAGACGGGTATAGACTTTTCCAATTTCCTTTCCTGCTTAGCAGAAATTTCCTTGCGTTCCCGAATCAAATCTTTTATTTTATTCTCGTGATAATTAATTATTTCCTGGCTTCCGGTAAAAAGAGTTAAAAAATTGGCCAAAATTATAAAGACTAAAATCATCTTGCCCACAGGCAAAACACCTGCTTCCTGCCAAAAATCTTTAATTTTCCGGGAAAGCCAAGCAATTAAATACAAAGAGGCAACTACTGCCAAAAAAGAAATAAATCTTTTATTAAAAAAAGCCGGGGTCTGGTCGGGCAGTCTGAGATCTGCGTCCCAAAAAAGAACTCTGACCACAGCTAAGCCGCTTACCGCGATTCCCAAAACATAAACCGCCTTTTCCCGGGTTTTATAAGCCAGTCCGATTAACAAAACCGCCTCTACCGCCCAAACTATGGCAATTGTATATTTTTTAAACTCAATAGGAACGGATAAAGTTATAAAACCAATAGTTAAAAAGGCCAGAAAATGATATAAATTTTTATCTTCAGGCGTAAATTGGCGTACAAAATAAGCCCAAAGAAAATAATAAACTCCCAAAATAACTGCAAAAAAACTCAAAAAACTATAAAAATCTTTCTCCAACAACCAATAAAAGGCGCCGAAATAGAAAAAAGCTGTAAGTAAAGTTAAAATTTGTTCTACTCCGGTTGATTTCTCCCGATTTATTAAATTATAAATCAAAGAAGACAAAGAATAAACCAAGAAAAGCAAAGTAAAAAACAAAATAGTGGACAATAATTGCTCTTGGTTATAAAACTTAAGCAACCAAACCCAAGAAGTGATAATGGTTCCCAAAAAAGCCAGAAGATTAACCAAGTGCCACCTTTTAAAAACGGAAACGATTAAAACAGCTAAATTCAAAAGCAGAACATAAGAGAATAAAATCACCTGTTGATTTTCTCCGGTGGAAACGAGAAAAGGAGTGGCAAAACCGCCGATTATTACCACCGATAATAAAGACAAAGCATTATATCTCAAACTCAAAATCACTCCCAAGGCAGTAACTATGATCATGGCCGGAAAAGCCCAACTGGCGGAAATTAATTCATAAAAATTAAAAGCCACAAAAACAGAAAGATATAAAATCACCAGACCTCCTCCGGATATAATCTGGCCATAAAGAAAAAATTTCTTAATAATCTTCTCTCCCCAAACCAAAAGGCCCAAGCCGACAATAAGTCCGATAACCACCCGTCCGGTCTCGCCGATCCAATTATTATCAAAAGCATATTTCAAAAAAAGGGCGATTCCGATGATCAAAATCGCGATCCCGATCTTGGCAAACCACTGACCGCCCAACTTTTCCTCCCAATCAATCTTTTCTTTAACTTCTTTTCCTTCTCTTTTCTTTTTTTTCTCCTTTTCTCGGCTTTCGGCCCGTGTCTCTAATTTATCCTCGGGAAATTCCGGGCCTTGGCGGAACATTTTGTTTTCTTTCTCCAAGCGATTGATTCTTTCTTCTTGCTTATCAATTTTTCGAGAAAGTTTATTTAAGGAAACCCTTATTTCCTCTAAAGCTTTATGCTCCTTTTCGGTCATAAAAACATATTTAAATCAAATTAAAACTTCACTTCCACATTCTCTTTTTGTTCTTCTTCAATTTCAAAAAAATCTTTTTTCTTAAAATTAAAGGCCCCGGCGATCAAATTAACGGGAAAAGTTTGAATCTTAGTGTTGAACTGTAATACATTATTGTTGTAAAACCTGCGAGCCGCCTGAATTTTGTTTTCCGTATCAGACAATTCTCTTTGCAACTCTTGAAAATTCTGACTGGCTTTTAGGTCCGGATAATTTTCAGCCACGGCAAACAAGGACTTCAAAGTGCTGGAAAGAGCGTTCTCGGCTTGAGCTTGGGATTCGGCGCTGCTTCCGCCTTGCTGGGATTGCATTGCCTGATTGCGGGCTTGGGTTACCTTTTCAAAAGTTTCTTTTTCATGAGAGGCATAGCCCTTAACTGTATTAATGAGGTTGGGGATCAGGTCATACCTCCTTTTAAGCTGAACATCAATGTCGCTCCATGCCTCCTGAACCCGATTTCTTAATTTAATTAAGGAATTGTAAACAAAGATAAGGGCCAGGGCAACGACCGCGATTATCCCGATTACTATCCAGATAGTGGTATTCATAAGACCGTTTATTCCGCAAAAAAATCTGTAAAGATTAAGACGGAATATTTTAATTATTAATTATTTGTTTTTTTTACTTCCAAGGTAACTTCTTTTCCTCTTACTTTGGGTGAATACCAGCCGGTTAAAATTCCCGCTCCTTCAATAATATTTTTCTCGGTCTTGTCCTCTTCCAGCTTCAAATCTTCCTTTTTTAAATTTTTGGGTATTTTTTGAATAAAATCGGAACAAATATAATCACTAAAAGGGCGGGAAATAGACCTCCAAACAAAGACGGGAAAACTGGAAAGTCCTCTGATCAAGGTTAAGGGGCCGGTTTCTTTCTTTAATTCTAACACAATATCCCCTCTTTTGGCCAATTTTTCCAAATTTTTATTATCCTCTTTATCCCTTCCCACCACCACTAAAATTTTATTTTTCTTCTGTCTCATCCAAAAAATACGACCGAATTTCAAAAGCTCCGCGTCCTCAACAGAGCACCCGGGCCAATTATCAATCATTTCCTTCAATCTTAGGCAAAACTGTCCATCTGTCAAGAGGCAACCCCCGGCCGGAGAGGGATAATTCTTAATACCCAAGTTTTGAGCCCATTTAATTTGTTCTTCTCTGCCTCTCCCGGAAATTTTACCCAATTTTTCTCTTTCTACCAAACCTTTCTCCTCCATCTCGGTAGGGTCCAAATTTTTGGCGGTTAAAGGCCTTAAAATCGAAACTTTACCGATTTTACTAACCGTTCTCAAAGTTTGAGAATTTTGAGAAAAAGGCCTTTGCCCCAAAACCTCGCCACTGGCCAGAAAATCAAAGCCCTGTTTGTTTTTCTTGCCCTTTAAAAATTCCCCGGCCGTCTTAATCATTAAACCGTGACAATCAATACAGGGGTTGAGATTTTTACCGTGGCCGTGTGGCGGTTTTTTCACCAAATCCAAAATCTGCTTACTAATATTAACTGTATGCAACTTTATTCCGATTTTGCGAGCCTCTTCCTCCGCCTTTGCGCAAGTAAAAAAATTACTGGTAAAACAAATACCTTCCACTTCCACATTTTGTTCTCGCAAAATCTCAGCGGCCAAAAGAGAATCCAAGCCGCCGGAGAAAAGAAGCAAGGCCCTAATTTTTGCTTCGGTCATATTTAAAATTCTAATTTGACTTTAAAATTGCCAAATCCATTTCCTTATCGTTTACTTTTACTTTTTTCACCTCCCCTTCTTCGGGAGAACCAAAAATCAAATTAACGGCCAAGGTGTCCTCTAAAATTTCTTTTTCGTGTTTTTCTAAAACTTTTTTAATTTCCGTATCTTGGCTTTGCCAATAAACATCAATACTATCTTTTAAGGTCAGCCCTTGCTTTTTTCTCCGGGCATTGATCAATCTGACAATTTCCCTTTTTAGTCCTTCCAACTTTAATTCCGGAGTTATCGTAGTGTCCAATTCAACCTTTAGCTCTCCCTTGCTTTTTTTGCTCCTCACTTTCTTTACATTTAACTCTTCTTTAATTAAATCAATATAGTCCTCTCCTACTTCTTGATTTTCTATTTTAACCCCGGACAAGGGTTGTCTAACTTTAATCCCGGCCTCATCTCTTTTGGACAAGCCCAATTCTACTACTTCCCTGACCTTTTCCATTTCTTCTATAATTTCCTCCTCAACCTTGCCTCCCTCGGGATAAGCCCGCAGGTGAACGGATTTTTGTCCGGATTTAAAATTATTTCCGCTCACCTCTTGCCACAACTCTTCGGCCAAAAAAGGCATAAAAGGAGCTATAACCTTGGACAACTCCAAAAGAATATAGCCGGTAGTTTGCAAGGCCAAAGTTCTATCCTCCAAATCTTCTTGAGAGGCTGATTTAAACCTTTCTCTGGACCTTCTTAGATACCAAGTGGATAAATCATTAATAAAAACGGTTATGGGCCGAGAAGCGGCCGGGAGATCATAATCCTCCAAATTTTGGGCAACCAGGGTAATTAATTGGTTAAGGCGGGAAAGTATCCATTTGTCCAAAATATTTTCACTTTGGGGTTCTTTGATTTCCTTTAAATTTTTTTCTTCTCCTTCTCCGGCGAATAAATTATAAAACTTCAAAACATTGCGCAGAAGAATTATATTTTTGCGCAGGCAATCCTCCAGATCCCTCTCGCTCAAATTCATATCTCCACCCACCATAATCGGACTACCCGCAAAATACATTCTTAAGGCATCGCTTCCGTATTTATCCAAAGTGTCTTTAGGGTCGGGATAGTTACCATAAGATTTACTCATTTTCCGTCCGTCGGTTCCGGAAAGAACGCCGGTAACAATAACATTCTTAAATCCCGGAGAGTCAAATAAGGCATTGGAAAGCACATGCAGATAATAAAACCAACCCCTGAGCTGGCCGGTATATTCAATAATAAAATCAGCCGGAAAAAGACGGGACCAATCCTTGCTTCTTTCAAAGGGATAGTGGAATTGAGCAAAGGGCATAGAACCGGACTCAAACCAACAATCCAAAACTTCCGGCACTCTCCTCATAACTCCTCCGCAAGAACACTCAAATTCCACCTCGTCTATAGCGGGTTTATGAAGATCTGTGATCTTTGCTCCGCTTAACTCCTCAATTTCCTTAATAGAACCGACAATCTTCATCTCCTCGCAATCCCGGCAACGCCAAACCGGGATCGGAGACCCCCAATAACGAGTACGGGAAAGAGACCAGTCCGGAGCGTTCTCCAAATTATACCTAAACCTGCCCTCTTTAAAATGTTCGGGGGTCCAGTTAATATTTTCGTTGTTTTTAACTAATTGCTCGCGAATTGTTTGGATATTAAAATACCAAGCTTTCTGAGTTTTATAAATCAAGCGGGTTCCGCAACGATAACAATGAGGATAAGAATGCTTCTGCTTCTTGATCTCCAAGATCTTCTCGCCCAAACGCTCCAAGGCCTTTTTATTAGCTTTTGCAAAATAAAGACCCTGCCAATCCTTACCCGCCTCGGCGGTATAAATTCCGTTTTC
Organism: uncultured Gammaproteobacteria bacterium; assembly: GCA_964644045.1. Classification (GTDB taxonomy): domain Bacteria; phylum Patescibacteriota; class Patescibacteriia; order Patescibacteriales; family JAGXOH01; genus JAIOTG01. The sequence goes on along the minus strand of CAZXUK010000003.1, from coordinate 11,008 downwards.
ATCCATTAAATCGGGCATCGGCAAACCTTGGGCTTGACCCAAATTAAAATCATCCTCTCCAAAATTGGGAGCAATATGAACAATACCGGTTCCTTCGTCAGTGGAAACAAAGTCTCCGTGATAAATTTTAAAGGTGTTTTGGTTTTCTTTTATTTCCCCATTATCTAAGTCAAATAAGGGCTCATATTCTTTACCTAACAACTCCTTACCCTTAAACCTATCCAATAATTTATAAGAAACTTGCTCGGCTTTTGGTTGTGGTGGGCCGGATATGACCTCTCCAATCACCAAGTTGTCAGTCACCAACTCTTTATTAAACACTTCATTAATGGTGTCTGTGGCCAGTATATACTTCTCCGTAATTTTATCTTTTTTAACTTCCACTAAAGAATAATCAACATCCTCGCCCACGGCCAAAGCCATGTTTCCGGGCAAAGTCCAAGGAGTGGTAGTCCAGGCCAGAAGATAAGCATCATCATCTTTTAACTTAAATTTTACGGTTATTGCTTGGTCTTCCACCTCTTTATAAGAACCGGCGTCCATAGTTATCTCAAATTTTGACAAAGGAGTGGCGCAACGCGGGCAATGCAGGGAAGTACGAAAACCTTCATAAATATGTCCTCGGCCGTAAAGCTCTTTAAAGGCCCATATCACGCTTTCCATAAACTTCAAATCCATGGTTTTGTAAGCGTTTTCCATATCCACCCAGCGTCCGATACGCTTAATATACCACTGCCATTGCTCAGAGCCCACATTTACATAATCCCGGCAGGCATCCACGAATTTTTCCACTCCCAGCTCTTCAATATCTTTTTTGTTTTTTAACCCCAGCTTTTTTTCCACCTTATTCTCGGCGGGCAAACCATGGCAATCCCAACCCCAAACTCGCTCCACTCTATATCCTTTCATGGTCCAATATCTGGGAATTAAATCTTTGGCAATACTGGGAAGCAAAGTGGCATAATGAGGAAGGCCGGTAATAAAAGGAGGGCCGTCATAAAAAACATAATCCCCGCGCGGGGAATCCAGTCCGGCCGGAGTTTTTACCGATTGAACAAATAAATCATTTTCTTCCCAAAACTCGGCCACTTTTTCCTCTTTTTGGGAGAAAAAACTTTTCTGATTTTCCTTTTTCCCGTTCATATAAATCTACAATATTTAATTTTATTTAAGATTACTGTAATCTTATCTATTCTCACCCGCTTTGTCAAAATAATACTCTAAAACCTCCCGGGCAATGGGTACGGAAATATCTGTCCCTTCTCCACCTTCTTCAACCAAAACAGTTAAAACTATTTCCGGATCCTTATAGGGCGCGAAGCAAGTGAACCAAGCGTGATTTTCTTTCTTGTCGGACCATTGGGCGGTTCCGGTCTTTCCCGCCACCTCAACAGACATAGAGTTAAGAGATCGGGCGCTTCCGTAAGTAACTGTCTGTCTCATCCCTTGCCTAATGACTTCCAAATTATATTCATCTATAAAATCTTGCCTAATGATCTCGGGGCTAATCTTTTTTGTTTCTTCTTTTCCGGCCGGAGAAACGGCTTTTACTATCCCGGGTTTATATAAAGTGCCGTAGTTGGCGAAAACGGAAGTAAAGTTGGCCACCTGCAAAGGAGTGACCAACAAGAAACCCTGCCCGATGGAAAGATGATAAGTGTCTCCTATATACCAAGATTCATTAAATTTATTTTTTTTCCATTCTCGCGAGGGCAGAAAACCGTCCCCCTCGGAGGGCAAATCAATGCCGGTGAGTTCGCCCAATCCGAAAAGACGATTATATTCCAATATCCTCTCCAGACCCAAACCCTGAAAATCCTTGTATCCTCCGCCTATATAATAAAAAAAGGTATTAACGGATTGGGCGATCGCCTTTCGAATATCTGTGCGACCATGTCCTCCGGCCAACCAATCAGGAAAAAACCACTGATTAATTTTAATGCCTCCCACGCTGTTAATAGTGGTATTCTCCGAGATTATTCCTTCTTGCAAGGCGGCCGCTCCCATGACCGGCTTAATCGTGGAGCCGGAAGGATATTCTCCTTTTATAGCCCGATTAAACAAAGATTTGTCTTCCCGACTAAAAAGTTCCTCAAATTCCTTTCCAAAAAAACCCCGAGAAAAAATATTATTATCAAAAGCGGGTAAACTAACCAAGGCCAAAACCCTCCCGTTGCGCGGATCAAGGGCAACTAAAGAAGCTTTATTTAATTCTTTTTCTTTTAAATGCTTTTTAAGTATCCGCTCCGCTTTGACTTGAAAATCGGCATCTATGTTCAAAAAAATATCCGCTCCGTTTTCGGCCGGCTCTTTGCTAATAACCCTCTTTTCTTTGCCCAGGGCGTCAACTTCCACTCTTTTTCTGCCCTTTACTCCCTTGAGAACCTTTTCCCAGCTATGTTCCACTCCGGATTTGCCAATATAATCAATCGGAGAATAATTATCCGATTTTCCTTTTAATTCCTCCGGACTTATTTTGCCGATATAACCTAAAATATGAGAAAAAGATTCGGCTTTCTCTCGTATTTCCCCCTCCTCGGGAGTGTTTATCGAAAATTCATTCAAATATTTTCTCCGGCTTTTATTGGCCAAAATAATGCCTGGCATTTCCTTGCTTTTCAAAAAAAGCTTCAGGGCCTTCTCATAAACCAAATTATCCGAAGCTATTAAGGGTTGATAGGCCTCGGGGGAATAAAGGTTTATTTTTCTTATTTTTTCTTTCATTTTTTTCTCTACTTTTTTGTCTTCCAAGATACGCGAGATCTTTTCTATCAAACGATCCCTGTCTTCCTTTTCTTTGGGCATATCTCCGGGGCTGTAATAAAGAACAAAATTGGCCATATTGCGAACCAGGGGCTTGCCTTCATTATCATAAATAATTCCCCTTTGGGGCTCTATATCTTTGATCCTAATGCGGTTGCCTTTGGCCATGGTGCTATAGTAATCTCCTTTTATGACCTGAAGGTAAAAAGTTCGGCCCAGGACCAAGAGCAAAACCAAAAAAACAAAACCGCCGATTAGTTTTAAACGTTCAAAATCAAAAGTTAAGCGCATGGATTCTTTGTCCTGTTCTCCGGAAATAAAAGAATCCTCCGTCCATTCCAGCTGATAAGAAAAGCCCTTTAATTTCCGGTATTTGGGCTTCTCCGGTTTTACCACAAAAGGATCATCTTTTTTTCTTTTGGAAGGCATAAAATTATTTTTTTAAAAAAACCGCGTCAAAACGGTTGCTCAAAAAGTTGAAAACATAAAAAGAAACAAAAACAGCCAAAGCGTTTACCGCCAAAGACTGGGCCAAAGAAATCCAAAATTTATCTAAAATGAGAAAAAAATCTTTGTCCAAAGAATAAAAATCCAAAAAATAAATCAAAAAACGAAGAAAAAAATTAAAAAAAACAGTGGCCGCCAAAATTAAAACCAAATAAGAATATAAAGAACGATTGGTGAAAAATTTAATCAATAAAAAATGGCTCAATAAAACCACAAGCAAAAAACTAAACAAAAAAACTCCAAAGGGCTGAAAATAAAAAATATCAAACAAAAAACCCAAAGACAAGCCCCAGCCTAAACCCCAAGCTAAGCCGTTAAGCTCTAAAACAAAAATCAAAAACACTAAGCCGAGATTCAGGGATCCCAACCATCCTTGCCAGGGATTTAATAAAGACAATTGAAGTCCAAAAATTAAAATAATCGCTAAAATATGAAGCGGAATTTTTATATACATATTATCTTTCTTCGCCTATTTATTTATTTTGTCGGAGCCAAAACCGCCACCAAAGACAAATCCCTGAAGTTGATCAGGGGTTCTATAACCGCTTCTTGCCACATCTGGTCCGAACTCTTGCCTACGCTTATCACCCTGCCCAGGATCGAGCCCGGAGAAATGTTTTTTTCCAGTCCGGAAGTTGTTATTAAATCACCTTTATTTATTTCTTCAGTCTGGGGGATAAATTTCATCTTCATAGTTAATCCCAGATCTCCTTCCACTATTCCGGAAGTTTCATTTTCATTCTGAACAGTGGCCGCTAATTGAGAATTATGATGAGTGATTACCAGCACTTGAGAAGTATTTCCGCGAACCTTGGAAATTTTTCCCACCGCTATTCCTTCGCTATTAACCGCCAATAAACCCTCTTCTACTCCATCCTCGCTTCCTTTGTTTATTATAATATAAGGAGTTTCTTCTTCGGGGTTAACTAAAAATCCCTGGGAAATCACCCGGGCCAAAATATGCTTATTTTGCTTATTTTCAAAAAAATCCAAATATTTCCTCAATTTTTCATTTTCTTTTTTTAAAAACCTCAATTTGGAATTTTCCGCCAAGAGTTCGTTTTTTTCCTTTATCAACTCCTCTTTTTCTTGCCGGCAGCTTTCTTCTTGTTTTCTTTTTTCTCTCTCCTCTTGCCAAGAAGAAACCCGGGAATAAGTTTTATGGACAGGATAGGAAACCCAAGAAATAATTTTTTCTTCCCAGGAATTAAAAAAGGGAAAAAAATGAAGTCCGAACAAAAAAAGAACTACAATTAAAAAAAATAAAAAATTTTTAAAGTTTATCTTTAACATTTCAGCTAATTATCAATTTTTAAGATTAACTACTGGCGTTGCTTTCCATAATTTTATTTAGAAGATCAATATCATCCAATAAAATCCCCGCTCCCCTGACCACGGCTGTTAAAGGATCGTCCACGACCTTAACGGAAATTTTGGTGGCCCGGGATATTTCTTTATCTAACCCCCGCAAAAGGGCTCCGCCTCCGCTTAAATAAATTCCTTGCTCATAAATATCAGCCACCAACTCCGGAGGAGTTTTTTCCAAAGTGGTTTTAATGTTATCAATAATCAAATTTACGGTTTTTCCTATGGCCTCCCGGATTTGACTGTCGTTTACGGTTACGGCCCGAGGCAATCCGTTTAACAGGTCCCTTCCCTTGACCTCCATTTCCAAAGCGTCCTTAAGAGGAGAGGCGGAGCCGATTTTTGTTTTTATATTCTGGGCCACCTGCTCTCCGATCAAAAGGTTGAATTCTTCCCGCATATATTCAATAATATTGGCGTCAAAAGTATCCCCGGCACTGCGCAAGCATTTCCAAGTAACCACTCCTCCCAAAGAGATCACCGCGATTTCCGTGGTTCCCCCTCCGATATCCACCATCATATTGGCCACCGCCTCGATAATGGGTAGACGAGCGCCAATGGAAGCGGCCATAGATTCTTCAATTAAAAAAACTTTTCGGGCGCCGGCCGACTTGGCCGCATCTTCCACCGCTTTTTTCTCTACCTCGGTAATCTCCAAGGGGATGCCAATAACCATTCTGGGCCTGGGGGTAATGGTAAAACTCTCACTGTGCACTTTATTAATAAAATGCTTGATCATTTTTTCGCTGATTTCAAAATCGGAAATAACCCCGTCCACCAAGGGTTTAACCGCCCGAATATGATAAGGGGTTTTGCCCACCATTCTCCTGGCATCCTCTCCCACCGCCAAGATTTCATCAGTGCGGACATTAACCGCCACCACACTGGGCTCATTGATCAATATCCCTTTATCACCGGTATAAACAAGAGTATTCTTGGTTCCCAGATCTATTCCCAGATCCTTGCTAAATTTTCCTAAAATTTTATTAAACACAAATTTTCCTTATAGCATGTAACATATAACATGTAACATACTTGTAAAATTATTTTTATTAAAAAATCAAACCTCTTCTAAAATTTTATCTATTTTCACCAATTTAATTTCCCGGCTGTTTCGCCTTTTAAATTCTACTGAATCTTGTTCCAGAGTTTTTTTGCTTACCACCAATCTGATCGGACAGCCGATCAAATCGGCATCGGCGAATTTTTCTCCGGGGGCCACCTCTTCCCGATCATCATATAAAACCTCAACCCCTTCCTTGTTTAATTCCTGATAAATCTTCTCGCTTTCCTGGTTCTGGCTCAAAGAGATTAAATGAACCTTAAAAGGGGCCACGGATTCCGGCCAGGCAATTCCTGACTCATCGGAAAACTTCTCGGCCAAAACGCCCATTAAACGAGTGGGGCCTATTCCGTAACAACCCATATAAACTATTTTTTTCTCTCCGTTCTCATCGGTATAATAATAATCAAAACTCTCCGAAAATTTTATATTAAGAGGGAAAATATTGCCCACCTCCGAAGCTTTAAAAGTCTCAAGAGGTTTTTCGTTTTCCGGGTCCAAATCGCCGACCTGCGCCAATTTGATATCATAAAATTTTTCCGGCTTCTCCAAATCGCGCCCCCAATTTACATTTACGGCATGATAATCGGTTTTATTCATTCCCATCTCAAAATTAACCATTTCCTTCAGGGATTCGTCAACAATAACTTTAACCGCGGAAGGCAGATTCAGGAGTCCGGCATAACCCGTTTGCGCCCCGGTAAGATCTTTGATTTTTTCCTCGGAGATCAAATTGAGGGATTTACAGCCCAAAACTTTCTGTAATTTTTCTTCATTGATATCATAATTGCCCCGAACCGCTGTTACTATCTTATTTCCCGATTCATCCTCGTAAAAAAGGGTTTTAACCGTTTTTTCCACCGGAACATTCAGAAACTCCACCAATTTCTCCATAGTGGTCACTCCCTCGGTTTTTACCTCTTTCATGGGCTTCAACTCTTCTTTTTCCGGCGCCGGAGCCCGGCTGGGGGCCACTTCGCGGTTATAACAAATCCCGGAAGCGGTTGATCTAAAGATAGTATCTTCCCCTGTGGGACATTTGGTCTGGAATTCATGGGAATAATCCTTGGTAAAATCCCCGCCGGAAGCCAAAGCAATATAAGTATCCTCTCCTATTCCCAACCTTTCAAAAATCCGGGCATAGGCCTTTTTGGATTCCTCATAATACTTACTTAAATCTTTTTCATCCTTATGAAAACTATATAAATCTTTCATCCTGAACTCTCTGCCCCGCAAAAGACCGGATTTGGGCCGGGGCTCGTTCCTGAATTTGGTCTGAATCTGGTATACTCCCACGGGCAAATCCTTGTAACTGGTAGCAAACTTTTTCACTAAAGGAGTTATAATCTCCTCATGAGTGGAATTAAGAACATAAGAAGCCGGATTGATCTTTTGGGAGCAGGAGTTGGCTCCCTTGGCCTGAAAAAGCACATCTACCTTGTCCAGCCTCCGGGTTTGCTCCCAATTACTCCGGGGACAAAGAGAGGACATAAAAACTTCCTGGCCACCCAAATTATCCATTTCTTCCCTGATAATTTGTTCTATTTTTTTAAGAGTTCTCCAGCCCAGCGGAAGCATGGTATAAACCCCGGCCATTAGTTTATCAATAAAACCGGCCCTAATTAAAAGTCGAGAATTTAAGCTAACCTCGTCCTTGGGAGCTTCCTTTAAAGTTTTGGTAAAAAGTTTAGACTGCTTCATATAAATTTTTATGTATGTTTAAAAATAATGTTCAAAATTTTTGTACAATTAGCTTTTTTTAACAGTAATCCGATAATTTATGTGTTTAATTCTATCAAAAATAATAATTCTGTCAAAGCCGATTACGAATTCAGAAATCAAAACACAAATAACACAAATGATAAAAAAAATATTTGTGCAATTTGTGATAATATTTGTAGATCTGTAATTGGAAATAAAACACCCAACCTCTTAAATTTAAAAGATTGGGTATTAAAACAATATACAATATTAATACTGATTTAAACTTTTTTCTCCCAAAAAACCAACAAGGGAGAAGCTAAGAAAATCGAGCTGTAAGTTCCGATGAACGCTCCGATCAAAAGGGCCAAGGCAAAATCCTGAATAGAAGCGCCTCCCCATAAAATAATCGCCAAAAGCACCAACATGGTAGTCAATGAAGTGTTGATAGACCTAATAATGTTTTGATTAATACTGGTATTAATGGTGCCGGCAAAATCCTCTTCGCTTTGAGGAAGATTCTCTCTTATTCTGTCAAAAACAACTATGGTGTCGTTAACACTGTAACCCAGAACCGTCAAAATGGCTGCAATAAAAGCGGAATTTATCTCCATTCCGTAAAAATGGCCCAGGAGGGAAAAAATTCCCAAAACTATCAGGCAATCATGGAGAAGGGTAATAACGGCGGTGATTCCGTATTTCCAAGAGGCAATGGGTTTGGAAACTTTTCGAAAAGCCCAGGCAATATAAACAATAATAGCCAAAATCACTAACACTGTCGCATAAAATGATTTTCTTTTTAAAGTTTGGCCTATGGAGGGACCGACGGAGTTAAAGCTCATTTCCTTCATATTTCCGTATTCCTCTTTATCAAATTTTTTCAATTCTTTCAAAACCGTTTGATGAGTCTCTTCACTGGTATTGGCAAAACGCAACATTAATTCATTTCCTTGGGCCGGCTGAACCACTAAACTGCCCAAATCCAGATCCGCCAACTCTTTCTTCACCTCTCCCACCTCCGGAGATTGTCGGGAAAATTTAACACTTAAAGAACTACCTCCAGTAAAATCGATCCCGAAATTAAGGCCCCAGATTATTAAAAAAACCACGGATAAACCGACTAACAAGAAAGAAATTCCAAACCAAATTTTTCTTTTAGGTATAATACTTAATCTCATATATTTATTTTATTCCGATTATTTTGTTATTTATCCATTTGCGAGGAAGCAACCAGAAAAGATTCTTGGTAATTATCATAGCCGAAAACAAAGAAACCAAAACTCCCAAGCCCAAAGTAATGGCAAACCCCCTTACCAGAGTGGTGGTAAATTCCATTAAAATAAAACAAGTTATTAAAGTGGAAATATTACCGTCCCTGATAGAAGGCCAGGCCCTTCGAAAACCTTCCTTAACAGCGGTGTCTGTATCCTTGCCTTTTCTGATCTCTTCCTTTAATCTCTCGAAAATAAGCACATTGGCATCCACGGCCATTCCCACGGATAAAATAAATCCGGCCAAACCGGCCAAAGTTAAAGTAATGGAAAGAATTTTAAATATAGCTAAAACCAAAATTCCGTAAATGCTCAGAGAGATCACCGCCAAAAGACCGGTATAACGATAAATAAGCAACATAAATAAAGCCACTAAAATAAGTCCGATAATACCGGCTCTTAAACTGTTCTCCACTGAAACACTTCCCAAAGTGGGGCCAACGGTTTTTTGACTGATTAAAGTGATAGGAACAGGTAAAGCGCCTTCATTCAACCTTTTTACCAGTTCCTTGGCCTCTTTTACGGAGAAATCACCGGAAATAACCGCCTGTCCTCCGCTGATCTTTTCATTAACAGTGGGGGCGCTGATCAATTCTCCGTCCAGAAAAATAGCCACTTTCTCGTCAATATTCCTCTCCGTAATTTTTTCAAAAAGTTCGGCTCCTTTGTCATTAAACTGCAAAGCCACTTGAGCCGAGCCGGTTCTGCTCCATTTTAAATTGGCGGTATCCAAATATTTTCCGGTTAACTCCGTGTTCTCCCATTTAGTATCGGGCTCGGCATATTCGCTCTTGCTTTTGGTTTTAATTAAAATATCGTCAATTTTATATTCCTTGGCTTTTCTCTCATCCTGTTTATAAATCAAATGGTAACCGAATTTAGTCTCCACCACATAAGAAATAGTACCCGTCTCTTGGCTGTCAAAAACCGTATCACTAAAGGGTTTAACCATATCTCCTCGGCTAAACCAGCCCAGATCTCCTCCGATTTTTTCGGCTCCGGGTTCGGTGGAATGCTTTTTAACCAATTCCGTAAAGTTATCCGGGGTGGCTTGTTTTTTTATGTTCTTTATTTTTTTCAAGGCCTCTTCTTGAGAGAGATCACTCTGGCACTTCTCCGCTCCTTTATAACAAATCAATAAATGGCTCGCCTTTACTTCCCGGTCGGTTTCCCCGGTAAATTCGTTGGTTTTTGCCCTTTTCTCTTCCAATTTTACAATCCTAAGACCTTCCGGAGTGGTAATTAAATCCGAAAAAAGGGAACCGGATTCCAAATTTTTTATTTGAGAGGTTATTTCCGGGGCGCTCTGCTTATCCACCCAGCGACTTTCGGCATTCTCTCCTTCGTCATATTCTTTTTCCAGAGAATCAAAATCTCCGCCCGATAAGGCCTTACCCAAAACTTCCTCCGCTTTTTCTTCCGCCTTTTGATTGTAATTTTCAATTTCTTTCTTTTCTTCCTCACTTACTTGGGTGGTGGTGCCGGCTGATTCCTTAAATTCCAAAAGAGGGGTTTTACCGATCATTTCAATAGCTTTATCCACATCCTTGATTCCGGCCAAATCGGCGATAATCCGATATTCGCCTTGAGCGGTTTTCACTTTTCTAACCTCCGGCTCGCTTACCCCGAAAACATTTACCCGTCTTTCTATCACATCGCGAACACCCTCCACGGCCGACTCTTCCTTGCCCGCGGGAACATTGTTAACATCCGCCCTGTAAACCAAATGGGTTCCTCCTTGCAGATCCAGGCCCAAACTATAACCGATTTCTTTAACCTGCGGTAGTCCGACGGTTCCCCCGGTTTTATCCGAAACCCAGTCAACTCCCTGATTATAATATTTACCGGCATCCACCAAAAGACCGGCTACGGTTAAAACTATAATTAAAATAAAAATCTGCCAAACTCTTCCTCGGGCAGTATTGGGCCTAATTATTCTTTCAATAATATTTTTCTCCTCTGCTTTTTTTTCTTCTGACATAAAAAAATAAAGATGTTAATCTTCATAAATCCGCGTGGTTCCGCGCTCTATTCCGCGCAAATTCCGCGAACGAAAAATTTTTTAATATTTCGTTACAAATTATCACAAATAAAAATAAAATGCAAGCCGTGAAATGAACATACCATGCCTGCCCGCCCTCCCCTGACGGGGTATGTTCAATACTTATCCGTTAATAAAATTTATATTAAATAAAAATTTTTGGCTTGTCTTTTTACTTCAATTCTGTCTTTTACTTCAGTGCGGAGAGGCAGGGATTCGAACCCTGGGTGCCGCAGAACGACACACTTGCACTCCAAGCAAGCGCCTTCGACCACTCGGCCACCTCTCCGCACTGAA
>CAZXUK010000002.1:10738-77541 GCA_964644045.1 uncultured Gammaproteobacteria bacterium | reverse complement strand
TATCAACGCCCCGGAAGAAGGAGCTATTAAAGACTTCTACCGGGACAATCTGGACGAAGATTGGAGCCTGGAAGAAGAGCAAACCTCCGGCGGACAAACCGTTTATATTTTCTCCAAAGGAGAAAATTATAATCTGAAAGTGGCAATAACAGAAGACGGAACGGGATCAAGCGGACAAGGAGCCCACGGTATGGCCATAGATTATACCGCTCCCTATCAAGAAGATCCTTATCCGGACGCGGTCGGAGTGGCTCCGACTTCGGATAAGGCGGAAGAATTCCACGAGGACTTCTCTTCCGTGTTTGAAGATATCTTCGGAGGAGTAAAATTAAACGACACCAACACGGGAGATTGGATAAAATTTAACTATATTGTTAAAAGACCGATAACCCAGGAGGATGCCACCGAGATCAGAAGCCAATTGGAAGAAAAGGATTATAATACCACCAACGTCTCTAAAGACAAACATAAAGCCGAATACACCTTCCGAAGATCCGAAGGAGACTGGAATGAGATCACTATGACAATAAACATAGGAGAATATATTGCCGATGTCCAAAAGATAGAAATTACGGTCTGGCAAAGATAAGTTTGACCTCTTCGGATAATAAAAAGGCCGCCCTTGGCGGTCTTTTTATATTTCAGATAATATCTTTGTATATTTAAACTATCCATTTACTCCCCCCTAATCAAAATCGGAATTAAGTCTTTAGCTAAACAACAGTTCGCCAAACAGGTTGCTTTTTTTGTGATATATGAAGTATTAAAGTTATCATATCGCGTATGCGGTTCTCCTCCTCTTAAGAGACCACGACTCGGCCAAAACATTTCAGGGGATTAATTTTATTTTAAAATTTCTATCACCTATCCTTGTTTTAATTACTCCTTAAAGCAAAAACCTTTATGCTAACAACAGATAAAATGATCTTAGCTTTTTTGCGGGTATAAAATTAATTTCAAAAAATGGCCTAAAATGATAAAAAAATTACACAGACCGATAATAATAGCGGTTACTGTCTTGCTCTTTTTGTTTCTTCCGGCGATTTTCGAGTTGTACGTGGATATTGTTTGGTACAAAAGCGTCGGATTTGTAACAATTAAAAAAAATCAATATAAAAACCGGGTTTTCTCCCCTACTTTTTATATTAATCCCGTCCTCAAAATTCTTATGACAAATTTCCGTTTATATTCTAATCTTTAAATAAATTTTGAAAGCTCAATTGGGGGGATATGAACAAGTCCTTTTCTCAATGTTCCGCGGGTGGAAGATTCCGGTCTGATAAATATTCAAACCCGAAAGTTATGATTGAATACGAAAAATCGGAGATGAGCCAATCTCTGAGGTCTGAAAAATTAAAAGCGTTAGGTGGTTTTTATTATGCCTTTGCCCGAGTTGTGGAAGGTAAAAAACACATACGGGATAAAAATCAAAAATTTACGGAATAAAAGAAGCCGGCCTCCTTAAAAGACCGGCTTCCTTGATACTGAAATCAGATTATTGCTTGGTATTAAGCCTGTCTATAATCTCTTCCGCTCTCTTTTTGCCTCCCAGGCCAAAAGCTAAACCTCCAGCCAAGGACAGGGCTACCACTATTCCGGTAAATAAAATTCTAATCATATCAGCGGCTACGCCCAACTGAACCAAGGCGGCCATGGTTGTAAAAATTATTATGGCCCACTTGGCTATAGTGGCCAATATTTGAGCGGTATAGGAAGAAAGGCGAAAAGTTTCCGTGCCTTTCTTAATGGCATCGTGAGCCAATCCTGCCACTACCACCCCAATAGCTAAAATTATTACTGCCACTAAAACATTGGGAATGTAAAGAGCGATTTCTTCCAAAAATTGAGTAATTTGAGGAATCTTTAAAACATCTACCACGGCTATTAAGGTGGCGATGATAAAGAACCATTTTACTATTTTACCCAAAATCGTCCCGAATTCAAACTTTAGACCCAATTTCTCCAGTTCTTCTTTAACTTTTATTTTTTTCATTAAGGCATCAATTTTAAGATAACCGGAGAGCTTTTTTACGATCTTACCGGCGATTGAGGCGATTATCAAACCAATAATTAAAATTATCAAAGCGCTCAAAATTTCCGGTAAAAAATGAATGATTTTTAGCCAGAGATCTTGAATGGAGACAATAAAAATGTCTCCCCATTCATTAAATGTCCCTGCTGTGTTGGAAAATTGATTCATAAGATTTTTACTATTAATTATTGTTTAAACCAATAAAAAAACGAACTTTACATAAAAAATTATTTTCTAATTTGATTTTAACAAATATAGCTCTTATGTGCAACCGGTTGAGCCTATAAGTCCCGGGTCTAAAAACAAAAAATGTACATTTAAACGGATATTAAAATGTACATTTTTTAAATTGATCAGATGTCTCAATTTTTAAACTCTTTAAATATTGAGTTTGTCGGCGTATTGGCCGATAATGGGAAGTTTTTTCTCTTTATTGCCCACCACATTCACAATTCCTAAAATAGCAAAAACCAACCAAGCCAAAGTAATAAACGGAGCAAGCATCCAACCTATGACGGGAATAACTCCGATAAACATACCGATCACTCCGGCGATAAGAAGCACCAATCCTTGCTTGGCATGATACTGGGCAAACTTATCTTCTTTGGCCGCCAAAAGCGGAATCAAAACCAGAATCCCGAGGTAGCTCAAAAGAGCCATTGCGTTTGCTCCTCCGGATGACTTTTTTTCTTGTTCTTTAGTCATAATTTTTTTTTAAGAATAAAACTTTCTATATTTAAAATAACAGATTTATAAAAAAATGTAAAAGACATGATAATCTTTAACAATAATAGAGGAAGTAAAAGATGCTTTGTAGACACTGCAGAGAAAGTTTCACAGAGGAATATCTGAAAGAAGCCGTCATAAACCTGGCAGAAGAGATGGTTGATATTGAAGACCCGGATCTTTGCCCGGAATGCGCCCGAGGGATCTCCGACTTTGAGGGCGATTACAATCTCTTTCACTCCGAGAAAACCGCGGAAGAATTCACGGCCCACGAGGATTGAGAATGAGACTAAAATAGTCTACGCTCGCGCCATTAGTTTTGTTTAGCTGATGGCGCTTTTTATTAACAATAGCAATTTTAAAAAATTATCTAAAAACTTTGACAAAATTTAATCTTTGCCTTAATCTTTAGCTAAATTTAAACGCTCTTTCTAAGTATAATTTAAAAAAGGAGGCAAAAATGGAATTTTCTATTCTCTTGATCGTGGTTGTTTCTTTGGTGGCCGTGGGCTTGCATTTTCTTTTACGAGATAGGTTTCAAACCTATACCGCGGTTAACTGCGGGCACACAACCCAAAAATCCGGAGTGGTCTATATTTTTGGCAGAAAATGTTTTGGCAAAATACCCAAAAACGAAGACGGAACGGTTGATTACTGTCTGGATTGCCTGGCCAATATGTCCATCCGTTGCGCCTGGTGCGGGAAACCCATACTTATTGGTGATCCCGTAACCCTTTATACTCCCAAAGATCCGGATTATAAACCGGACTGGGGCAATTATGCGGTTTACAGCCAAGACCCCTTAAGAATGGTGGGCTGTCTGCATTGCTCACCTGACGCAGCCCTTGACAGAGCCGGCTTTTGGGTTCCGCCCGGAGAGGTAAAAAGGGTGCTTTCTCCCATAGAGGAATGTTTAGCTTCCAACGACGGGGCTTCTATCACCGGAAATGTCTTTGACTCCGGCGAGGCCATTCCTTTTGAAGAATAGAGACTAAAAATAAAAGAGTGAAACAACTGTTCCACTCTTTTTTATTACTTATTTTCTCTTTGAGTTAACCGCCTTTCCTCCAACTCTTCCAAGGCAGCTTCAAGCTCGTGAATAAGAATAAAATGCTCCTCGGCATACCGCAGATAATACCGTTTGGTCTCGGTAATTTTTTTCCGGATATGCTCGGGGCCCAAAGGCCAAATGGTGAGCAAGTTATGAAGCCGGTCAGACATTTTAATGAGGAAAAATTTGCGAGGAGCCACGGCAAAACGCTCGTGATAGACCCGAATATAATCCTCACTTTGGGGGAAAGTTTCCTTGGGTTTGGTCATCCACTCCACAATTTTGGCAATCTCCTCTCCAAACTCCTGAACCACTCTTTCAATGGTCCAGTCCTCGCAATCCTCCACAATGTCATGGAGTAAGGCGGCGGCGATAAGTCGATAATCCCGAATCCGTAGATAAAGAATTACAATCAAGGCCACGGCCCGCAAATGCTCAAAATACCTCTCTCCACTGACACGCTCCTTTCCCTGAAAGGCTTTCTTAGCTTCATTATAGGCTTTTTCTATAACCTTATAACGCCAATCCAGGGTGGGATAAATCGTGGCAATAATATTGAAAAAACTTTCCCGGTTTCCGGCTCTATTCAGCACTTCCTTGATCTTTTTAAGCATGATTCTCCTCCTATATTGAAAAAAGAACGAAATTTGATTTTCTAAATTAACACAATCAATTTTATTTTTTATCTAAAAAATATTAATTTTCTAAATTTTTCACAGTTTTGCCGGCCAAATCATCCGGATCAAACCCCTGGACTTCTTTCTCGCATTGAGGTCTTTGTAATTCCGGATAATTACCGCATTCGGGGACAATTACGGTGAAGCCAATTTTTATAAAATCACTTTTTTGAAAAGTAGCATAAGTATAATATCTTCGGGTATGTCCTGTCGCTCCCTCGCTTGTTTTTTTTAGGCAATATTTTCTCCCTTTTATGTCTTTAGGGCTTGATCCTAAAGAGCATATTATTTTTCCCCCTTTTTTTTGAATAAATTCCGGAGAGGAGGTTCCTTCTGAATCAAAAACTTTAAGCTTTTTATTTACAACAGAAATGTAATTAGTATCTGACTCTCCCGACCGGGAACCGCTCCCCACTTGAACCCTGATCTCTTTGCTTTTTTCCACTTTTTCCGGCTTCCATTCCCGGTAATATTCCAAGTAAACCACGGTAGAACCCTTTTGTAAAGCTTTTATTTTTAAAATCCTTTTTCCCGGCGCTCCCAAGACGCCTTTCTTGTTTTGGGGATCTTTGTAATCATCTGAAACCACTTTAAGGATCTCTTCATTTTTAATATTATAATGCCAACTATAGCCGGTGGTCCTGTTGGCTTCCAGCTCAATAACATCAGTCTCGCCCACTTGTAAATTTATATCAGCTCCGGCTTCAATTAACTCTTCTTCCGCCTTTCTACTTACTGACTCTTTTAGGTCTTTAAGGATATCTTGATGCCGGGCTTGGAAATTCAAAACATCTTCTTGATATTTTGAAGGAAATTTATTCTTGATGCTTGAGGAATAATTCTCTCCTTCTCGAGGTTGCCAATGCTTCTGTATACTGTCGTCTTTAATAGTGAGCGCCATGGGACCGGAAAACCCGGAACCCATTTCCAATTCACCATCTCGGGAAAAATATTCAACCGCATAAACCCACAAAAAAATCTCCTTTTCTTGACGGCCGAATTCATAATAATCAACCCAAACATCACCTCCGAAATTAGGACTCAAGATCGTTTTTTGCAAATAATCAATGATCCGGGATCGCTGAATTTTTTGCTGATTTTTATCCGGTTTTTCCAGGTCTCGGGGAGGTTTTAACTCTTCGTTGGCGGTAAAGATAAAAAATATTCCGCCTATACCGCAAAGCAAAAGAACCAAAATTGCTATTGTTATTTTTTTCATAATCATAAATTTTATTGTTTACCATAACAACTTTAGAAATCAAAATCAAGATAAAAATAATTTTTTTATTAAATAATTAGACAAATATTGACTTTTATGTTTTAATTTGATAATCTTTCCTAATTATGGTTTGATAAATTTTGGTTGGAACAATTAAAAAAAGGAGGATGTGATGTACATTTTAAAACAAAAAGAGGGTTGTGAATCCGTATTCTCGGATGCAGAATTCAAGGTACTAAAAAAAGCTATGATGCAAGCCAATCCCCTATTGATGGATACCAGTGTTCTTCGGGACAGGATTGCAGAGCTAAAGGAGGTAATAACGGCCATCCTGGCGCAAAAAGAAAACTGCCTGGACAAGGCAAACATGTTCTTGCCCACCCTGAATTTTATGTGCCGATTGTCCGGTGAGCAGGAATATTTCTTTGATTGGGAAGAAGAGGAAAGGGAGTATTTCCTTTCCAACCCCAAAAAAGGAAAACATATCGCCATCTATTCCTCCAAAAAAAGAGGTGACACTTTGGGGTTAGCCCTCCATTCCAACTTCAAAATCCAGACGGAAGTCAATTACGAGTTTTATTCCGATGTCGGGGAACTTCTCCAGCATGTTAGAGAGGGCTGGATTTACGGAATAATCTCCCTGCGGAATGAGAACGACTCCGTGGAGGCTTCTCTGAGACACAGGCTTAAGAATGAGCCGGACTGGGATTATGACTCGGCCCAGGCTTATCTTCTGCCCCCCTGCTTTGATATTAACCCCCCCTACCTGACCTCGGAGATATTGGAAACAATGTTAAAACTGGCTCAAGGCGAATATGAGCCTAACTCCTGTGGTAAAGACTTTTCCCTAAAGGAAGCCCTGCCCCATTTGTTGGCACACATGAATATCCCTGTCTCCAAAAAAATTAAAATCGCGGTCATGGATGACGAGCCCAAGGCGGTAATGGGAATCATTACCATACTTCAGGCCTGGCCTGAGGTAGAACTGCTTTTTGCCAACCAGGACAGGGAAAGTGAAGAAGCCTTTTACCTGCCACCTGACTCAGACATCATCCTTCTGGATGAAGATATGGGCAAAATCAAGGGTAGTCAAGTGGCCCGAAAAATGGAGGTTGAGGAAAACTTCTCCGGAGTTATCGCCTCAATCAGCGGAGAGAAGCCGGAGTATTTCCCTCCCGAACTCCATTTCCAAATTAAAGGAGTGGTAGATAAGCATTTTGAGGCTGCCAAAGATTTTGTCAGCTTCATAAACCGCCTGCTTATCCGGGCGGATATTTAACCAAAACCATAACAATTCACAGCCCTGCGTAAAAACAAAACGCAGGGTTTTTTTATAAATAAAAAAGGGGCTTAAAAATCAAGCCCCGACTGAATTTGTTTTTATTTTTTTACCTCTTTTAGCCTCTAAGCGCCTTCAATCAATTTAACCACCCCCCTTTCTTTTGAAAGACTATTGATCCGGCCATTCACAAAAAAATTTTTTCATTTCTTTCCTCCTTGTTTTAGATGCCTTTTTCCATTTTGGCTATCTCCTTTAGCAAAGAACGAAGAGTTGATTAATTATATTATATAAAATTTTTCTAAAAATTCAACCCTTTTTTAAAAAAACCGCTGATTTAAAAAAATCAACGGTTTGCTAAATTGGCCTGATTAGAAACAGGCCAACATGTCATCCACGGTGTAAACACCGGGCTTAAAATCCTTGATGATATGGGCGGCACCCAAGGCTCCATGGGCGAAAATATTGGGGTCCCTGACCCGGTGAATCAGCTCAATGGTATCCACTTCAGAGTCAAAGATGACCTGGTGGGTGCCGGGAATCTTGCCGGCCCGGGCCGAACCTATGGTAATCTCCGAGTTCTGGCGCTTCTGGGTGCAATCTCCGACCAATAGAGCGCTCTTCTGTTTCCTTGATTCGGAAAGCAGGAGATTGCCCAGTTTCTTGGCGGTTCCGGAGACATCGGCCTTGCCGGAATTATGCCATTCCATAATGGCCGGGTCATAATCCAGGGAAAAAAGCTCGCGAGCGGCTGAGGCCACAATCCGGAAAAAAGCTCTCATGCCCAAGGCAAAATTGGGAGCGTAAATCATCCGGCACTGATTATCCCGGGCCAAATCCTCAAATTCCTTAATCATGTCCTCATTTTCCCGGCTGTCTTCGCCCAGGTAAAAATCAGTGGTGGCCACCACGGGCATTTACACCGGCGCGCAGTATCCGGCAGGTGGTTTCATAACCGGCTTCCGGAGTAGTAAAACAAATGGCGCAATCCACGCCTTTCAGGGAATCATCTTCCCAGGGGTAGTCCTTATCCGGATCCAAGATAACCGCGACCTCGTTGGCTTCGCTTTCCTCTACAACTTTTTTGACTTTCTGGCCCATACGGCCAAAACCGACCACTGCGATTCTCATAAAATTCCTCCTTTTTTGGGTTTTTAAATAAAAAGGTGCGAAAAACATTTTAAATTAACACCTTAAGACTAAAGTGTCAACTACTTTTAATCACTTGCTAAACGCCAATATTTAGCTTATTATTTTTATTAACCAATTGGGTGATTATTTTTTATATGTTATAATATTTTTATGGATTTTAAACATTTTTTTCAAGAAGCCATTAAACAAAAAGCCTCTGACCTTTATTTGGTAGCCGGCAGTGCCCCCACTATCCGGGTTAGTGGTAATTTAGTTCAACTGGAAAAGAATAAAATAGATGACAAAGAGCTCCAGGAATTTGCTTTTTCCTTAATCTCGCCCCAAGAAGTGGAAAAATTTAAAGAAAATAAAGAGTTGGATGTAGCCTTAAAAATAGAAGAGAGATATTTTAGGGTTAATTTTCATTACCAGGAAAGACGAATCGGATTGTCTGCCCGCCTAATGCCGGCTCACCCTCCTAAACCGGAAGAGATAGATTTTGACGAAATCCTATATAAACTGACCCATTTAAATGATGGTTTGGTTTTGGTAACCGGCCCTTCCGGAGTGGGAAAATCCACCACCTTGGCCACTATGATTGATATTATTAATAAAGAAAGGCGTTCGCATATTATTACCATAGAAGACCCGATTGAATTTCATTTTGAAGATCAACAAAGCCTAATAGAACAAAGAGAGCTTAATTATGACACTAAAAGCTTTGCTGAAGCTCTAAAATATTCTCTAAGGCAAGATCCTAATGTAATAATGCTGGGGGAAATGCGGGATAAGGAAACCGTCTCGGCCGCTTTAAAGGCGGCAGAAACCGGGCACTTGGTGCTTTCCACTCTCCACACCGCCACGGCAGTGGAAACTGTCTCCCGTATAGTTAGCTTTTTTCCCTCTCATAATCAGGAGCGGGTCCTAAGCCAACTGGCCAGCACCCTAAGGGCGGTTATCTCCCAAGATTTACTTCCTCGTAAAGACGGGGGCAGAGTGGCTGCCCGGGAAATCATGGTCAATAACTCGGCTATTTCCAACCTGATAAAAACCAACCAAATGAAGCAAATTTATAATGTTATTGAAATGAGTCGAGAGGAAGGCATGATCACTATGAATAAATATATTGAAAAACTATATGAACAAGGAATGATCACGGAAGATGTTTACAACCGAAAAACCAGAGATGTGGATACTCAATCCACTTATTATTAATCTAAAAAATAAAGGGGGGTAAACATTGAAAACATTAAAAATTTATTTTCAAGAAATCCAAAAAGAGGACAAAACAATCAAAAAAATTAAAAATACTATAGATTCTCTTTTGGGGATGGAAGAAGCTTCCAAGCCGGGAGAAGCTAATCTAATTATATCTCAGGGGGTTAAATTTCTAAAAACGGAATATTCCCGGCAAAAAAAATACCTTATTTTAAAAACCGCTTGGGATAAAGAATTCCGTGATAAAAAAAAGCCGGAAAATATTTTTCTCTATACCCCGGAAAACGCTCTTTCCGATTTCTGGATAACATTTAATCTCATAAAAGAAGAAAAAAGAGCGCAGGAGGGGAATTATTAAGTTCCCTCCGACAAATAATACAAGGGAGATACATCGATATCTCCTTTTTTTTATTAAAAACCCCTTGACTTTTTTATATTTTTATGTTATTTTAATATGTTTGTTCATTCTTATTTAAACCAAAAAAAAGGAGGCTTAAAATGGAAGCAGCAAAAATTATCTCCAGGCCCGTTGTTACTGCTAACCAAAAATCCCTGTCCCTAATGGAACTGAGGGAAGTCCGCGATCACCTGCCCAGACAAAAAGGCGAGATCGTCCGGCTGGAAGTAGAGCCGGATCCGCGGAACGGCAAGCGCATGTTTGCCCCGCAAATCCAGGAAAATGATTCCTGGGTGGGTGGAAAAACATCCATGCGGTTTTTTGTGGCCCCGGCCTCGGTTATGAAAAAGCTGAGGTTGGGCGACAAAATCTATGCCCGGGTTACGGAAGTTCGTGATACGGGTAAAAAGAACCGCCGGGGAGCCCATATCCTGACAGTATGGGTTAAGCCGGAATAGCTCCCCCCCCTTTTTTTTAAAAAACAATATGCGCCGGAGCTTAATTATTTAGCCCGGCGCTTTTTTCTTACAAACCAAAAACTCGCAAATTTTTGCGAGTTTTTTTATTTTTAAAAATTTTACTGCTATTTCTTCTTGGTTCTTAGCTTAAGACAGACTTTGACAAACTCCGTAAACAAAGGATGCGGATTCAAGGGGCGGGAGATATATTCGGGATGGAACTGGGTGCCGATGAAAAAAGGATGGTCGGTTATCTCAATGGCTTCCACAATCTTTCCATCCGGAGAAGTGCCGGCTATTTTTAAGCCCTTGTCTTCCAGAATTTTCCTATAATCATTATTAAACTCATATCTGTGGCGATGGCGCTCAGACACGGTTCTTTTTTTCTCTCCGAATTTATCCGCATAAGCCCGGGCCATATGAGTGCCTTTAGTTATCTTGCAAGGCCAGCCACCCAGGCGAATAGTTCCTCCATATTGCTTTTTCGCCAAGAGCTCTTTTTGCTCAGGCATAATATGGATAACCGGATGCGGAGTTTTAGGATCAACCTCCTCGGAATTAGCGCCTTCCAGGTCGCAGACATGGCGGGCAAAATCAACTACAGCCATCTGCATTCCGTAACAAAGTCCGAAATAAGGAATATTGTTTTTCCGGCAATATTTGATAGTGGCAATCTTGCCTTCCGAGCCTCGAGAGCCCCAGCCCTGAGGGACAATTATACCGTCAAAATTCTTTAAACTTTTTTCATCATTCTCAATATCTTCGGTATTGACCCAATGGAGCTTTGGCTGGCAACTATTTTTATTACAAGCGTGTTTAATGGCCTCGATTACGGAAATATAGGAGTCAGACAAACAGAAATCTCCGGTAGAGAAATATTTGCCCACTACCCCGATATCCACTTCCTTTTTAGCTCTCTTGTCTCGGTTGACCATGGCCCTCCAATCCTTTAAATCCTTACTTCTTTTTCTTAGGCTAAATTTATCCAAAATTCTGTTTCCCAGATCATCTTTTTCAAAATTTAGAGGGATATCATAGATAGAATCTATATCAGGGGCCGAGATAACATCTTCTTTGGCAATATTGCAATTAACCGCGATCTTCTTTCTTCTGGGCTCGTCCACATTTTTGCGACTGCGGGCAATGACAAAATTGGGCTGAATTCCGGAAGAGTTAAGGGTGCGGATGGCATACTGGGTGGGCTTGGTCTTCATCTCTCCCACTTTGCTGGGTATGGGCAGATAACTGACCATTACAAACAAAACATTGTCCGGATTGTAAAGCTTCATCATTCTGGCGGCTTCCAAAAATAAAACATTTTGATATTCACCCACCGTACCCCCGATTTCAATCACCATAATTTCGGCTCTGGTTTTCTCCACCGCCTGGTGAATTCTGTCTCTGATCTCCATGGGAATATGAGGGACCACCTCCACGCACTTGCCCTTATATTCCAGATTTCTTTCTTTTTGAATTACGCTTTGGTAAACCCGGCCGGTGGTCATATAATTTTCCCGGGTTATGTTGGTATTAAGAAATCTTTCATAATTTCCAATATCCTGGTCAGTCTCGTCTCCGTCCTCGGTCACAAACACCTCTCCGTGCTCTACCGGATTCATGGTGCCGGCATCCACATTAATATACGGATCTATTTTAATAGCACTTACCTTGTAACCGCGTCCTTTTAAAATAGTGCCTATGGAAGCGCAAGTAACTCCTTTTCCCACCCCGGACATAACACCTCCGACTACAAAAATATATTTGGTGTTGTCTTGGGTTAAATCTTTTTTATCCCCCATAATTTTATATTATTAGTTATTTTTCTCCAAGGTGGAGGTAGCCGGCGTAGAAGTAGCCGGCGCAGAAGTGGCAATATCAAAATCTTCGGGGCTCAATTCCCCTTTTGTCATTTTATCCAAAACTTCCATTGCTTTGTCTTCTTGAGGAGTTCTATCCTTTTCGTAATCTTCCAAAGTATATTCCACCTCAATATCCGGGGCAATCCCTTCTTCACTAATTGATCTGCCTCCGGGGGTAAACCATTTGGCCACGGTAATTTTAACCGAGGAGCCATCCCCAAAAGTGCTTAAACTCTGGATAGAGCCCTTACCAAAAGTTTGTTCTCCCACAACAATCGCCTCGTTGTGGGCCTGTAAGGCCCCGGCTACAATTTCAGAGGCGGAAGCGCTGCCACGATTAACCAAAACCACGGTGGGAATATCGTCCAAACGAGACATTCCTCGGGCTTTATACTCATTAACTTCTCCGTTTCCAAATCTCTCGCTTAAAATCAATCCGTTTTCCACCCAATCACTGGCTATTTCAATAGAAGTTGACAAATATCCACCCGGATTGTTCCTTAGATCCAAAACAATACCTTTAGCTTGCTTATTCAAAGCTTCTTTCGCTTTTTTATTAAACAGAGTTAGGGTATCACTATTAAAATTGGAGATTTCTATTTTAAAAACACCGTCTTTAAGCCAAGTGCTTTGCACGCTTTTTACATGAATCACTCCGCGAGTTATACTAACTTCCCGACTCTCTTTCTCCCCCTCTCTTAAAATGGTTAAAACCACCTCAGTTCCTTCTTCTCCTCGGATCTTGTTAACCGCTTCATCCAAGGTCATTTTTTTAGTGGATTCACCATCCACTTCCAAAACTTTATCTCCGGCCTTGAGACCGGCTTTTTTAGCCGGCATTCCATCTAAAGGAGCAATAATAGTCAAAACATCATTCTTGATACCCACTTCAGCCCCTATTCCCTCAAAGGTGCCGGTCATGCTTTCCTCAAATTTTTGAGTTTTTTGAGGATTCATAAATACCGTGTAAGGATCGTTCACCGCCTCGGTCATACCCTTTAAGGAGCCGTAAAATAATTGTTTGTCTGTTATCTCTTTGCTGTCCACATATTTTTCTTTAAGCGTATCCCAGAGATCCCAATATAAATCGAATTTTATATCCTGTTGAATCTTTCCTTCTTCCGGTTCGCTGTATTTTCCCATGAGCTTTCCCGCATAAATCGCTTCTTTCCGAGCCAAATCCCTGGCTACTTCATTTTTGCCAGCCATATATAATCCGGCCCCAAAAGAAAACAAAAGCAAAACCAAAACCAAAATAAAAAAAGAAACGCTTAGCAAAATATGCTTTCCCCGGGTGCGTACTATATATTTAGAATTTTTGGACATAAACTTTATTATAATTATGAATTCCCGAATTAATTTTAAAAAAAATATTAACTGTTTTTCTATCTAATTTTTTTTCCATCCGCCTCGTCCCTTAAATCCATAATCCGGGACGGCTCGCCTTTCAAAATACCACCATCTATAACTAAATCAATTTCTTCTTCTTTAAAATATTTTTCTATATCAGAAACACGAACAAGGATCTTTTCTCCGCTCTTGTTTAGACTGGTGGAGGCAAGGGGTTTTCCCAACTTACTTATTATTTTAATAAGAAATTCATTTTTAGGCAAACGAACCGCCAAGCCATCCCGGGCAAAATTCAAATTTGAGGCCAATTTGCCTTTATCTTTGAGTAAAAAAGAAATCGGGCCCGGCCATTTAGAGCGCAAATATTCCTCTTGGGCTTTATCAATCTCAAAATATTCTCGGGCCATATCTAAACTATCCACCAAAACCAGCAAAGGTTTTTTTCGGCTTCGATTCTTAGTCTGATAAATTTTTTCCACAGCCCCTTGATTGTCAGCCAAACAACTCAGGCCATAAACCGTATCAGTGGGGCAGACTATTATTTTTCCGTATAACAAATAATCGACTGCCCGGTCGATTGTTTGTTTTTCCGTATATTCTAAATTGTTTATCTTGATTCTTTTCATTAAATTTTATAAATCCCCTTTGTTTCTCCCTCTTGGCAAAGGGGAGATCAAATGGGGGTATTAAAAAACTATAAGGTAGTAATAGGCCGGCTTTGGACAATAAATAATTTTCCTTTTTGACGATTAAAAGGTTGCGTATTATAAAATTATTAATAAATTACATGATCTTATCCACAAAAGGCAACATGACAGTTATGAGCTTTAGAAGGTGCGGGACTACTTGAGAATTTACAAGCCATCCGGCCACCATTCCGCCCGAAGACCCGTAGACGGCCAAAACGTAAATAATTAAGCCGAGTACCACCACGCCCTCTACAAAGCCGAGAACGGCACCGAGTAATCGGTTTATGGTTTTTAAGAAAGGAATAATTGAAATAATATCAAAGGTTTTGTCAGCTATAACCACCAATATACTTACTATTTTGGTTATGATAATAAAAACTATTAAAAAAGAAATCACCTTGCCAACATTATCAAGCCCAAAAAAAACCGGGTCTATTAAATTAAAAAAATCCAAATAAAAAAGACTTGCCAACCAGGCGCCGACAATCACGCCCAGGAGAGAGCCCAGGGTCCGGATAAAGCCGAAAAAAAATCCATAAAAAAGAAAGCCGGCCCAGATGAAGAGTAAAATAAAATCGAAGATAGTCATAAGGGTAGAATAAGGAATTTAGAATAATAAATAAAATATTATATTAACTTATTTCACTTTTTATACTTATTTCACTTATTTCACTTTTTATACTTATTTCACTTATTTCACTTATTTCACTTTTTATACTTATTTCACTTATTTCACTTTTTATACTTATTTTTTATTTATTACAGTCTGGGGAACAGGGGCTCGCCTTTATGGACAAGAGTGCCGGACTTCAGGCCTCCCCAGTTTAGGGCCTTGTTAAAATCTTGAGACATCTCCTCGCCCGGATCCAAACCTAAGCTAACCCAAATCTTTTCCGCGGTTTCCGGAATAAAAGGCCAAGCCAGCCAAGCCAATTGGCGTATGGATTCCAATAAACTGTAAATATGACGAGCTCCCTCTTCTTTGTCTTCTTTAATCAGCTTCCAAAGCTCAAAATCGGAAATATGCTTATCCAAATGTCCGGTCAGTCTAATTATTTCTTCCCAGGCCTCGTCAAGCTCTAACTTCTCCATTTTGGCTAAATAACTTTCCTTAACCTGCGCGCTTAATTTTAAAAAGTCATCACCTCCTTTTTTCTTTTTCTCCTGCCTTAAAGTCATTTCCCCGCATTCTTTAATATCAACTTCCGGGACTTTACTATCTAAGTTTTTCTCTGTCAGGCTTAAAACGCGGGAAACCAAATTGCCGATTCCATTAGCCAGTTGAGCATTAAATCTTTCTCCGAGTTTCTCCCAGCTCACATCTCCGTCATAACCAAAAGAAGCGGAACCAATCAAAAGAGCTCGGGCACCGTCCACTCCGTATTTTTCTTTTAGGGCTGCCGGGGTAACCACATTGCCCAAGGATTTGCTCATTTTCTGGCCATCCACCAAGAAAAAGCCGTGAATAAATAACTTTTTAGGCAAATCAAGCCCTAAAGACAAAAGCATTGCCGGCCAAATAGTGGCATGCACCCGGAGGATGTCTTTACTCATTATCTGTATTTCAGCCGGCCACATCTCCGGGGTTTGACCGGCAGTTCCTTCCCAGCCCAAAACGGTTAAATAATTAAGAAAAGCGTC
The DNA here is from genome assembly GCA_964644045.1 of uncultured Gammaproteobacteria bacterium. Taxonomy (GTDB): domain Bacteria; phylum Patescibacteriota; class Patescibacteriia; order Patescibacteriales; family JAGXOH01; genus JAIOTG01. The sequence continues at coordinate 61,814 of CAZXUK010000002.1, read as the reverse complement.
AGACCAGACATAGGCGGTATGCGACTCATCCCAGGGAAGCGGAATTCCCCATTTAACTTTCTGACGGGAAAAAGAAATATCTTTCAGGCCTTCTCGCTCATAAAAACTCAGGACTTCGTTTTTCCTCTCTACCGGTCGTATTTCCAACTCATCCCTTTTTATAGCCTCGTAAAGACGATCTTGATACCCGGACATCTTGAACATATAACTCTCTTCCTTAATTACCTCCGGCTCCACTCCGTGATCCGGACATTTGCCGTCTACCAAATCGGTTTCACTTTTATATTGCTCGCAACCCTGGCAATAAAGGCCCTCATACTCTCCCAAATAAATATCACCCTTATCATACATCTGCTGTAAGGCTTTTTGGACCGCCTGTTTGTGCCCCTCTTCAGTAGTGCGGATAAATCTGTCATGGGATATATCAAGCTCGTCCCAGGCAAACTGAAAATTGGCGGAAATCTCGTCCGCCCAGACTTTAGGGTCTTTGCCCGCCTCGTTCGCCTTTTCCTGAATTTTAGCTCCGTGCTCATCTGTGCCTGTGGAGAAAAAAACTTCTTGGGAAAGCATACGGTGAAAACGGGCCAAAACATCCGAAGCCACGGTGGTGTAGGTATGGCCGATATGAGGGTTATCATTTACATAATAAATCGGGGTAGTGATATAAAATTTATTTGACATATATTGATTTTTATGATTTAATATTATTTAGATCTTTTAATAAAATCAAAGAAAGGGGGATGCCATGACCATGACAAACAGAGAAAAACAAAAAATGAAAATAAATGTTATTGCCGGTATTTTTACGATAATAACATTTTCCGTTATTTTCGGGCTATTTTGTAAATATGTTTTTTAAAAAGTCCGAATCCGGCCGGCTCAAAACCAATCAGCCGGCTTTTTTTATTATTATCACAAATTCCCCTTTTTCTTTTAAAGCTTCTTTATCTTCTTTTATATTTTTCAATATTTGCTCGAGCTCTCCGCGATAAATTGTCTCATGCATTTTGCTTAGCTCGCGGGCAATAACCACATAAACAGAATCATCTACTCCGGCCAACTCTTGCAGGAATTTAGCTATCCTATGCTTGGATTCATAAACCATTGCGGGAAAATCAAAATTAAAAATATTTTTTATGAACTTCTGCCTGCCTTTTTTATGCGGAGGAAAACCCAAGAAAACAAATTTGTCCGTAGGCAAGCCGGAGACAGATAAGGCGGCAGCTACGGCCGAAGGCCCGGGCACAGACTCCACCTGAACCCGCTCTCCCATTTTATCCACCACTTCCCGAACCAACTTGCCTCCGGGGTCGGATATGCCCGGGGTGCCGGAATCGCTTACCAAAGCTAAATTATTTCCTTTTTTTAATAAACTTAGGATTTGCTCAACCCTGAAAACCCGGGAATGCTGATGATAAGAAATGGTCTTGGCCTTAATCTGATAATGGTTTAGCAATTTTTGCGTTATCCTGGTATCCTCGCACAAAACATAATCAACTTCAGTTAAAATTCTTAAAGCCCGCAAGGTAATATCTTCCAAATTACCGATCGGAGTGGCCACTATATATAATTTACTCATAAAATTATGATATATCTTCTTTTCTTTCTTTAACATAACGAGTCCATTCTTCCGCTATGTCCACAAAAACCTTAAAAGGAGCTTCAATAATAAAATCCATAAAGAAAACAAAAACATTAAGGCGGGAGAATTTCTGAGAAAGCCACTTTCCGACCGCTATTATGGGAACAGAAAAAAAATCAAACAAAAAAGTAAAAATATTTTCTTTGGGGGTTACCACCAAAAATTCCTTGGTGGTTTTGCGGATACGCAAGGCGAAAAAGCTGACCAAGGCCAAGAAGAACAAGAAAATAATAATACTGACGAAATTAAAATTAATAAGGGTTAACAACCAAACCACCACTCCGAAAGTCAAGAAAAAAGTAATGGTATAAAAAATATTAAAAATACCTCTCATCACCTTTCTTTTTTTAGCCGGTTTGCGCAAAATAATGGGTTCGCTCTTTTGTTTTTCCTGAAAAGTAATCTCCTCCACTCCTTCCACCACTTTTTTAATATTCTGATCCGAGGAAATACGAGTAAAAAAAACCGCTAAAAACAAAAGGAAAGGAGGAAAAGCCACATTAACCGCCAAAGAAAAAGCATCTAAATTTTGACCCAAAAATTGGGTAACCGGAATCTCCAAAATAATCACAAAAATGGTTTTGGTTAAAAAAATATAAATAATACTGCGGAAAGCGGCACGCCACAATTTCTTTTTGCGGGCTTGATATTTTTTATCAAAGGCCTTTTTAATTAATTCCGTGAATTTATCAGGGTCGCTCTTACCCAGATTATAAACCCCCACCGGGTCTTCCCGAATAACATCCAACAAAATGGTTATAAACACATTATAACGGCTGATCACTTTATTTAATTGCTTGGAAAGCGGATGATTAAGTTGCTGATCAATTGCTTGGCGCAAGGGGGTAATGTTCTGAGCAATTTCTTTAATATCTTCCTCGCCGGGATTTTCCCATCGAGAATTAAAATACTTAAAAAGAATCAGAGAAAGCATGTCCTCATCAAACTTTAAATATTTTCGGTGAATACCTAAATAAATCTGAATATTAAGATCTTTTTCGTGTTCATTGTTCTCTTCCAATTTAATGTTTTTCTGTAAATACTGATAAAGATTAATCACCACCGTGTCTTTGACTTTATCCCTTCCCAACAGCTCCTCTATTTCACTGGCAGCCAAGGCAATAATCCAGTTATTAAGCTCATTTTTTTCTTCTAATCCTTTTTTTTCTTTCTCTTTCTTATTACTTTTTAAATTAAAAAGGGAATAGCCGAAACGAGGCAAAACTTCATTTCTAAGTTTGATGTATTTTTCTATGATCTTGGCCACTTCGCCGATCCTGTTCTCGGGGATGTGATTATTGGGCAAATAACCGGCCCGAATCAGTTCTATTAACAGATTTTTGGAGGCCTCCTCACTTTTAGAGGTTCGGATTATACCTTCAATCACGATCTGTCTTTTTAAAATCCGGGCAATGGCGTTTTTGCGCAATAAATACTCTTCATTATAATCCACCGAATTCCTGATCTTCTCATAATAAAAAGCCATTTTAGAAATAACCTCGGAAACCTGAATACGGGGAATATTATCCGAGATTTTTTCCGGCTTTTTTTGCCTGCGATAAACCGCCCTAAATAAATCCTTGGCGTTTTCGGAGATCTGAGACTGAGTTTGGCCCTTTTTTTGCAAATAGGGACTGACCATAATATGAGAATCAAAATTTTATAATCCTGAATATAAAATTCATTTTAAATAGTTGATAAAATTAAGAGCTAATTTATTTTAAAGCTGTTTTTGATATTTTTTTCCAAATCCTCATTCCACTTCTCTTGCCAGTCCTGGGGTATATTCTGCCAAAACCTTAAAGTATAAATTTTGTTGTCTTTCTCTCCCACAATTTCATAAATACTGTCTTTGCCTATGTTTTCCCTGTCCAAACCTTGGAAAACCCTAACCGTTACCGGGCGGGCATAATTGCGGACTTGGGAAGAATACTCAGTGTCGCTGGTGGGAACAAAAAACTCAATATCTGTAAAATTCTCTCCCTCCTCTCTTTGGGTGGTATAAAAATCAATCACTTCGGGAAGCTTTAATTCAAAACCCAAACTCTTATTTTGATAATTAAGATTCACTTGGTTGTCCGGGGTCTTTTTGTCCCCCTCGCCTCCGGCGCAAGCAGATAAAACCAAAACCAAGGCAACCAACAACCCCATCCTGAAGGCCGAGGCAAATATTTTCTTTAACATAGTTTCTGATTCTTAACTTATTTTACTTTCTTTTCTTATATCATATTTAAAATTAATATGCAATTAATAAAAAACGGCTAAAATGAATTTAAGCACAAATACCCTTTACATAAATCCTTTTTTTCTTGACATTTAAAATTATTTGGCCTATAGTTAAGTTAATAATAAATTCGCCTTGCCAGGGGCGGTTTTTAAATAGGAAAAAATATGATAGAAAAAATAAAAAAATATTTTAAAACCTCCGTAGAGGAAATAAAAAAGGTTAATTGGCCCACCAAAAAAGAAACTTATAACTATACTTTGGTAGTAATAGGAATTAGTATTTTTGTAGCCATTTTCTTATATGCCCTGGATCAAGTTTTTAGTACCGCTCTTAAAGTGGTAATTTAAATTTAGGAAATTTTAAATATCGCAATACAATATGCCTAAACAACAAATAAAACACGGCAGAAGATGGTATGTTCTTCATACCTATTCCGGCTACGAAGAAAATGTGGCCCAGAATCTAAAACAAAGGATCGAATCCATGGATATGGAAGACAAAATTTTTAATGTAATAGTTCCCAAGGAAAAAAAAGTTAAGATCAGGAACGGGAAACGAAAAATTATAGAAGAAAAAATTTATCCCGGATATGTTTTGGTGGAAATGATCGTAACCGATGATTCCTGGTATGTGGTTAGAAATACCCCCAATGTTACCGGGTTCATAGGTACAGGCACCACCCCGGCTCCGGTAAGTGAAAATGAAATTAAAAATCTACAAAAAAGAATGGGCGTGGAAGAACCCAAATATCAAATTGATTTTACAGTCGATTCTCCGGTTAAAATCACAGACGGACCTTTTAAGAACATGGAAGGAAAAATCACCAATATTGACCAAGAAAAGGGGCGAGTCAAAGTTTTAATATCTATGTTTGGACGAGAAACGCCGGTAGAATTGGATTTCTTACAGATTAAGAAAATATAAAATAATTACAAATACACGAATTTAGTCACCAGCCTCGCCGGATAGGCGGGCAAATATCACAAATAAATATCTTAGTAAGTATTATTGATAATTTAAAATTAAATAAAACATACAATTTATCACGAAAATTTTTAAGGCATTAACAATGCGGGCTTCTCTTAAAATTTGTGAATTCGTGATAGGATTGGTGAATTCGTAATTAAACATATGGCCAAGAAAGTATTAACAATGATAAAACTGCAAATACCGGCCGGACAAGCCAACCCCGCTCCTCCGGTGGGTCCGGCTTTGGGCCAACACGGCATAGCTATCCAGGATTTCTGCAATCAATTCAACGAGGCCAGTCAAGACAGACAAGGAGATATTGTGCCGGTAGAAATAACCGTTTATGAAGACAGGAGTTTTGATTTTATTATGAAAACCCCGCCGGCTTCGGAGTTAATTAAAAAATACGCCGGAATCAAAAAAGGGGCGGGTAAAACTCTGTTGGAAAAACCGGGCTCCCTAACCAAGGACCAACTAAAAGAAATCGCGAAAATTAAACTACCCGACCTAAATACTGATGATGTGGAACAAGCTATGAAAATTGTAGAAGGAACCGCCAGACAAATGGGAGTAGAAATAAAATAATCAGAACCCTAAAAATTTTAAGGAGGAAAAATGAGAAAGGAAGAAAAGGAAGAAGCTCTAAAAATGAAGGCGATGATCCTTTTTTTCTTGATAAGCGGATCAGCTTTGCTTCTGGCTATTATATTCACCGGGGGCATAAGTAATACGCTCCAAGAGATGGGGATAAATTACAAATTGGGGCTATGGAGCGAATTGATTATTTCTTTTATTCTTATTCTGACAGGCCTCTTTTTCTCAATCATTTTTAAAATGGATATGGGAATCTGGCCTTTCCAGAGAATAAAAAAACTACCCTAAAGAAAAAAGCCCGCCCGGAGGGTGGGCTTATTAAAAAACAATCAATTTATATAAAAATTAATCAGTGGGAGATAAAATAATATTTATTTTATCATTCGCACCACAAAAAAATATGTCTAAAGCTAATAAAAAAGAAACCTCTGCGACAAGCTCGGGGCAAGGAAAAAAACTTCAGAGCAAAGAACAAATATCGACTGAAGAGTTGGTTTACGAAAAAAACAAAAAATATTCTCCGGATGAAGCTATAGAACTCTGCCGGAAAATGTCCAAAGTTAAATTTGACGCTTCTGTAGAGGTACATTTCCGCTTGGGAATAAACCCTAAAAAAGGTGATCAACAAATCAGAAGCGCAGTAACTCTGCCCCACGGAACCGGCAAAGATATTAAAGTGGCCGCTTTTGTTAATACGGACAAAGAAAAAGAGGTAAGGAAAGCCGGGGCTGATCTGGTGGGAGGAGAAGATTTGATCGCCCAGATCAAAAAAAGCGAAAAAACCGATTTTGATGTGGCTGTGGCCGAACCGGCTATAATGAAAAATCTTTCTCAAATCGCCAAAATTCTGGGAACCAGAGGCCTAATGCCCTCTCCTAAAAATGAAACCGTAACCGATAAACCGGCCGAGACGGTAGCGGAGCTAAAAAAAGGAAAAATCAGTTTCAAAAACGATAACACCGCCAATGTTCACGTGGCTATCGGTAAAATTTCCTTTGATAAAGAAAAATTAAAAGAAAATTACAATACCTTTCTGGAGGCCCTAAAAAAGGCCAAACCGGCCGGAGTCAAAGGAACTTATATAAAAAACATTACTCTTAGCTCTACTATGGGGCCGGGAATAAAAGTATCTATTGATCAATAAAAATATACAAAAAACCCTCTTTTTTCCTTTTTGGAATTAAGAGGGTTTTTTATTGTCTTGCTCTGGTTTTATTCGGCAGAATTAACTTCAACGCTTCCGCTTGTTTGTTCCTCGGAACTACTGGTCATTTCTTGGATTATGGGTTGAACTAATTTTTGTATTTCCGTTATTTTATTTGTTAAATCCTTTTCTTTACTATCTTCTGAATTGTTTAATTCCTCCAATTCTTTAACTTTTTCTTCAATTTCTTTTTTTGTGTCCTGATCAATACTATCTCCCGCTTGCGTTAACAAACTTTTGGTTTGAGAAACTACGGCTTGGGATTTTTCCTCAATACTCATTTGTTGGGCACTATCGGGAGAGGCATTAGCATTATTGGCGGCAGTTCCCTTTTGGGGGTTTTCCATATTTCTTGCTTGCGGAAAAAACATCTTCCCGTCCTTGGTCATATAAGACTGAATAGTTTGACCTTGAATTTGAACATCAAATTTATAAAGTTGATTCTCCTCGGAGACATTGGCTATTTTCGCTTCTTGATCGCTTTGAACAACTAAATTGTTGTTTATAAATTCTTCCGCTTTGGTTTTAGCCTCTTTAGGAGATAAAATATTTTTTTCTTCTGCTTGTTTGTTTTTATTTGTTAAACCGCACCCCGACAGTAACAAAATAATTGCCAAACTTAAAAATAAGGTTTTTTTCATACTTGTTTTGATTAATTATTATTTCGTTTTTTTATGTTAACAGACACAATTTTTTTGTCAAAAAGTGCTACCTCTTGCTTTCTGAAAAAAATCTTTTAATATAATAGTATGGAAAAAAATAATCAGACAGATCCTCCTCTGGCTTATAAATTAAGGCCCAAAAACTTACAAGATTTTTTCGGCCAAAACAAAGCCGTGGGCCCGGAAAGCTTTTTGTACAAAGCCATCCAACAAGACCGGGTGCCTTCTCTTGTTTTTTGGGGACCGCCGGGAAGCGGAAAAACCACCTTGGCTTCCATAATAGCCGGGCAAACCGATTCCGTTTTTTTGGAGTTGAGTGCGGTAACCAGCGGGGTCAAGGATCTGCGCAAAATCATAGACAAAGCGCGCGAGGCGGAATGGGAGGAGAAAAAAACCATTCTTTTTATAGATGAGATCCACCGCTGGAACAAAAACCAACAGGACGCCCTGCTTCCTCATATAGAAAACGGGACCATTACCTTAATCGGAGCTACCACGGAAAACCCCGGGTTCAGCATCAACTCTCCCCTACTTTCACGGATTAAAGTTATTGTTTTAGAGTCTTTAAAAACGGAAGATCTGGTTCAAATAATTAAAAAGGCCTTAAAAAACTTCCAAACCGAAACCTCGAAAGATACAATTAATTTAATAGCCCGGATAGCTAACGGAGATGCTCGAGCGGCCCTGAATATTTTGGAATCCTGCCTGGCCGAAAAACCGAAAAAAATAACTCCGGATCTGGTAAAAAAAATTATAGAAAAACCCCAACTTCTTCACGATCGCCAAGGAGAAGAACATTATAATCTGATCTCGGCTTTAATAAAATCCATGCGAGGGAGTGATCCGAATGCGGCCCTTTATTGGCTGGCTCGCCTCCTGGAAGGAGGAGAAGATCCCATGTTTGTGGCCCGCAGACTGGTAATTTTTGCCAGTGAAGACATCGGCTTAGCCAATAATAGCGCACTCCTTTTGGCTAATGCCGCTTTTGACGCTTGCCGGAACATAGGTATGCCCGAATGCTGGATAAACCTCTCGCATACCGTGTCTTATTTGGCCAAATCCCCCAAAAGTAATGCCACTTATGAGGCCTACAAAAAAGCCAAACAAGATGTCTACGAACACGGAAACTTGCCTGTTCCTCCTTATTTGAAAAACGCGCCCACCGAATTTATGAAAAATTTGGGTTATGGCCAAGGTTATAAATATCCTCATTCCGAAAATGACCAAAATCAAGACTATCTACCTCCGGAGCTTAAAAACAAAAAATATTTGGGCTAAATTGACAAAATTTAAAAAATATACTAATTTAGAAAGTTAATTTTGTTCTTTTTCCAACTAAAAAAAGGAGGAGAAAATGGCTTACGAGCCCTTAGGGCCCTATGTTTTGGGAAGCGGTAAAAAGGCGGGCCAGGCAGTGGAACTGATTATTTTTCATGACTACCCCTGGCTAAAATCTCTTTACAACAAACAAAAGAGAAAAAAAGTGCCGGAAGAGAGAAAAAACAGACTCCATCTACATCTGGACTGGCTGATGAACAAAGCGGACAAAGCCAAGCCCTTAATGCTTTGCCCTCATTGCGGACAAAAAAAAATAGAGCTTATCTCAGCGCTGGGCTCGGATAAATACGGTTTCTCTATGGGGACCAAATTCAGTTGCTGTCTGGAAGCTCAATGCAAACAAAATTTGCTCTCCTGGGCAGGCGGAGGGGCTTCCCTTATAATTCCGGCCAAAATTTTTTCTGTCAGCCATTTTAAAAAAAGGGCTGACCAGAAAAAATTCATAAAGATCCTTCGACATCTTTACGGCCTGGAAGGCAAGCTAAGCAAGGAGGCGGCCTTTGCCTTCTTCAAAAATATTTAAAAATTCGCCCGTATTTAGTTTGACTAAATACGGGCTTTTTATTTTCTTTAATTGCCTAAAATTTTTTTCTTTGTTAAGATTAAAAAAATAATATTTTAAAAAATCATATGACACAAAAGAAAAGAGAAAATTATTTTTCTTGGGATGAAACTTTTATGCAGATAGCCCGGGTAATTTCGCAAAGATCCAAAGACCCCAATACTCAAAACGGCGCCTGTATAGTAAATAAAAATAATATTATAATAGGAGTGGGTTATAACGGTTTCCCGCGCGGCTGCCCGGACGAGGAACTTCCCTGGGGGCGCGAGGGAGAGTTTTGCGAACAAAAATATCCTTATGTGGTTCATGCGGAAGAAAATGCTATACTGAATAGTGCCACTGATACCCAAAGCGCCAAAATGTATTGCACTCTTTTTCCCTGCAATGAATGCTGTAAAGTCATTATCCAAAAAGGAATAAAAGAAGTGATTTACGAATCCGACAAATACCACGATTCCGATATCTGGAAAGCGGCCAGAAGACTCTTGGACTTAGCCGGTGTTAAATACAGACAATATAAGCCGGAAAACGAATTGATTTTTAAAAAAAATAATAAATAATCTAAATCTATGTCAGCCAATATTTTTATTTACGACGAGTTCAACCCGGAAGATACCGCCATGATGCAGGCCCTATATTCCCGTAGTCCCAAAAGCGTAACCGAGCATGCGGAAAAAGTAAAAGAAGTGGGTTCAGGCAAATTTATGGAAAAATTTTATGTCCAATACGGACACAGAAGCATTGCCGACTGCGGCAGTACTACTATTTTTATTGAAGGAATAAGCATATTGGGAGATAAAGCAATTCAGGACTGGCCCCTTTATTCCGGACAAGAAACCAGCACCAGATATATAGATATGTCCAAACAACCCATTGTAGATCCTCTACACACCCCCGAATCCAAAGAAATAATAAAAAACTGGATGGATTTTTATGTCAACAATCAAGAAAAAGTTAAAAAACACTTAAAAGAAAAGTACCCCCGTGAAAAAAATCAAGAAGAGGCCACCTATGAAAAAGCCATTAACGCTCGTTGTTTTGATATTATGAGGGGTTTCTTGCCGGCCGGAATAACTACCCAGCTAAGCTGGCACACCAATTTAAGACAAGCCAAGGACAAGCTAAATCTCCTGCGCCACCATCCCTTAACCGAAGTTAAAAGGGTGGGGGAAAATATTTATTCGGAATTAGAAAAAAAATATCCCAACAGTTTCAGTCACAAAAAATATTCCGAGAAAGAAGAATTTCATAAATATATTATGGAACATTATAATTATTTTAATCCGGAAAATACGGTTTCGGATTTTGATTATCATAGCAACATTGATCTCCAAGAGCTGAGACGTTATCAAGATATAATTGAAAAAAGACCCGCGCAAACCAATCTCCCCCACTTTCTTTCCGAATTAGGAAATATAATCTTTGACTTTATTCTGGATTTCGGCTCTTTCCGGGATATTCAAAGACACAGAAACGGCACCTGCCGAATGCCTCTCTTGAGCACTAAATTGGGTTTTAACTCTTGGTATTTGGAACAACTTCCTCGGGAAATTAAACAAGAAGCGGAAAAACTAATTAAGGACCAAAAAGAAAAGATTAAAAGATTAAATACCAACCCGGAAAACAAACAATATTATATTGCCATGGGCTTTAATGTTCCTTGTCGAGTCTCCTATAGCTTGCCGGCAACGATTTATGTGGTGGAGCTGAGATCCAGCAAGGCGGTGCACCCCACTTTGAGAAAAATAGCTCACAAAATGGACGAAACCCTTCGTTCTTTGTTTCCGGAGATTGCGTTGCATTCGGATTTAGAACCCAGCTCTTGGGATATAGCCAGAGGCAAACAGGATATAATAGAAAAATAGCTATCACCGGCGAATCAACGAATTAACGATAAATACTACAAATTTGTAGATTTGCCCGCCCAGCCGGCGAGGCTGGTGAAAGGATTTGTTATTTTACGGGGAGTGGATTTATAATTAATTAAAAAAATTATTTATAATTTTATAAACATGAAAAGGAAAATTATTATCGGTTTAGTGGGCCCCATCGCTTCGGGAAAAGGGACTATTGCCCAATATTTAAAAGAAAAAAGGAACGCGGATATTTTCCGCTTCTCCACTTCCTTAAGGGATGTTCTGGAAAGATTGCATTGCGAAATAACACGAACTCATATGCAAAAAGTATCCCGAGCATTAAGAGAATCCCTGGGGCAAGATCTTTTGGCCAAAGTGGTTGCCGAGGATGTGAAAGAAAGCGAAAAAAAGATAATTGTAATAGACGGGATCAGAAGATGGCAGGATATAAAATATTTAAAAGAAATGGATAATTTTATCTTGGTGGGTATAGAGGCGGACCCGAAAACCAGATACAAAAGATTGACAGGAAGAGAAGAAAATCAAGGAGATAAAGAAAAAACCTATGAAGAATTTTTGGCTGATCACCAAAAAGAAACCGAAACCACCATCCCGGAAATATTGAAAAAAGCGGAGAAGACTATAAATAACCAAGGGGTACGGGAAGAGCTATATCAACAAATTGAAAAAATAATTAAAAATTATGAGTAAAAAGGGCAAATTCATAGTTTTGGACGGGACCGACGGCTCAGGCAAAGAAACCCAGACTAAAATTTTAATAAAAAAATTAAAAGAGGAAGGGTTTAAAGTGGAAAAGGCCGATTTTCCTCAATATGGCACCAAGTCAGCCGGCTTGGTGGAAAATTATTTAAACGGAAAATACGGAACCGCTGAAGAAATAGGGCCCTTAATCCCCTCTATTTTTTATGCCACTGACCGTTATGACGCCAGTTTTACTATTAAAAAATACTTAGAGGAAGGGAAAATAGTAATATCTAATCGTTATATTTCTTCCAATATGGCTCACCAAGGGGGAAAAATAAAAAACAAAGAAAAAAGGCAAAAATTTTTCGATTGGTTATACAAACTTGAATACGGACTTTTTAATATCCCCAAACCAGACTTAAGTTTAATTCTTCATGTGAGTCCGGAAGTGGCGCAAAAATTGGTGGACAAAAAAGGTTATCGCGACTATATAAAGGGAAAAAAACGGGATATTCACGAAGAAGATATAAATCATTTAAAAAAAGCCGAGGAGGTTTACAGGGAAATCGCCGAGAGTTCGGATAATTTCCGCTTTATTGAATGTACTGAAAATAAAAATATAATGAGCCGCGAGAAAATCGCTAAAAAAATAAATAAAGAAATAAAAACAATAATCAATTCTTAAATATGACTTTTGAAGACTACCAAAAAAAATCGCGCCAAACCGCGCTTTATCCCGATGTTGATAATAATTTTATTTACCCTACTCTGGGCTTGGCCGGAGAAGCCGGGGAGGTGGCGGAGAAAATAAAAAAAATCATCAGGGACAAAGATAACAAATTAGATGAAGAAAGCAAAAATACTCTAAAAAAAGAACTGGGCGATGTCTTGTGGTACTTAAGCCAACTCTCAACTGAACTGGGAATAGATCTGGAAGAAGTGGCGGAAAACAATTTAAAAAAACTTTTTAAAAGATTAGATGAAGGAGTTATTAAAGGCGACGGGGATGATCGTTGATCAAATATTTAAAATTTTAAAAAGGAGGGTAAAATGAAAATTATTCAATCTTTTAAAAACTTATTCCGGACTTTAAAAGCAATTTTGGGTATTGGCATAATTTTTTACGAAAACTTAAAAAAATTAAACCAAAAAGACGATCCCCAAATACACTTCTAAAATTTTTATAAAAAACCAAAAGCCGAGTAATAAAACTCGGTTTTTTTTATTTGCCTTTTCCTTTTTTTTCTTATAAAATTAAATAATAAAAATTAATTCATATTAAGATGAAAGAAAAAAAAGTAATCGGTATAATCGGAGAGCAGGCCGGAGGAAAAGGCGCGGCCGCGGAGATAATCGTTAAAAAATTCGGGGGGATAAGACTAACCACCTCTGATATTCTAAAAAAAGTTTTGGATAATCTTTTTTTGGAATATAGCCGGGATAATTTATCTAAACTGGCCCTATCCTTAAAAAAGGCCTTCGGGGATGAGGTATTAATGAAGGCCATGCTTAAAGAAGTGGAACAAGCCAAGGAAGAATTGGTTGTTGTGGACGGAATCAGAATGAAGGGGGATATGGCGCCTTTTGAAAAAGAATATGGCAAAAATTTTAAATCCATTTATGTTACCGCCGATCCCCAAACAAGATACGAAAGAAGCAAAAAACGAGGAGAGAAAAAACAAGAAGCCGGACAAAGCTATAAATCTTTTTTAAGCAAAGAAAAAACAGGCACGGAGAAAGATGTTCCTCTTTTGGGTAAAAAGGCAAGTTTCCGAATTGACAACAACGGCAGTAAAAAAGAACTGGAAAAAGAAATCATAAAAACCATAAACAAAATATAAAAATCCGGGAAATCCCCGGATTTACTCTACCTTGATTTTAAACCCGATTTAAGATAGAATAAAGACAATAAAGAATAATCCTCTAATATTTTATGGAATACGATGTTATAATCGGGCTGGAAATTCATGCCGAACTTAAAACCAAATCCAAAATGTTTTGTCGATGCGATAATGATGCCGAAGACAAGGAGCCAAACACAACAGTCTGCCCTATCTGTATGGGGCACCCCGGAACTCTTCCTTATCCTAATAGGCAGGCAATTGAATGGACAATTCTTTTGGGATTGGGATTGAAGGGGAAAATTAGTCAACTATCAAAATTCGATCGAAAAAATTACTTCTATCCTGATCTGCCCAAAGGATACCAAATTTCCCAATACGATCTCCCCTTTGTTTATGATGGTTATTTGGAAATAAATAACCAAAAAATTAACATTACCCGAATACACTTAGAAGAAGACACGGGAAAATCAAGACATCCGGAAGGAAAAAATTATTCTTTAATGGATTATAATCGCGCCGGCACCCCTTTGATTGAAATGGTTACCGAGCCGGTTATCCCGGATGCCCAAACCGCTAAAAAATTCTGCCAAACTTATCAACAGATTTTAAGATACCTGGATATCAGTGATGCGGACATGGAAAAAGGGCAAATGCGCTGCGAGGCCAATGTCAGCGTGCAGGAAAAAGAAAAATGGGAATATAAAGGAAATTGCGAGATCAAAGCTAAAAAAGGATATAAACTCAATCCCAAAGTGGAATTAAAAAATATTAATTCTTTTAGAGCTTTGGAAAAAGCAATAAAATACGAAACTGAAAGACAAATCAAGGCATTAAAGGAAGAAGAGGAGCTCTGCCAAGAAACCAGAGGCTGGAATGAAAACCGAGGAGAAAGCATAAGACAAAGAATTAAGGAAACTTCGGATGATTATCGTTACTTTCCCGAGCCGGATATCCCCCCTCTTAGAATCAACAACAAATGGATAGAGGAAATCAAAACTCATCTAATTGAACTCCCCCCGGAAAAGAAAAAAAGATTTTTAGAGCAATACAATTTCGAAGAGGAGATCGCTGAAATTTTAAGCTCGGACAAAAATGTGGCCGATTATACGGAAGAAGTTATTAGCGAATTAAGAGCCTGGATTGACTCTCAAGGAGACAATTGGGAGAGACAAAAAAAGAAATTGGCCAAATCCGCCTCCAATTGGTTGGTAAGCGAACTTTTTAAACACCTGCGCGAAAGCGGAGAAAAAATTACGGATATAAAAATAACTCCGGAAAATTTTGCCGAACTTATTTCCTTGGTTTACAACCAAAAAATAAACTCCAGTGCCGGTCAAAGAATACTGCAAATAATGTATAAAAACGGGGGCGATCCTTCGGATATTATGAAAGAAGAGGGCTTGGAGCAAATGGATAATGAAGGAGAGTTGGAAAATATAATCAAAGAGATCTTGTCTAAAAACGAAGCTCAGGTAGAGCAATATAAACAAGGCAAAACCAATGTTCTGCAATATTTTGTGGGCCAAACCATGGCCGCCACCAAAGGCAAAGCCAACCCGCAAAAAGTAAGCCAAATACTTAAGGAAATTTTAGGCTAAAATGCTTGACAAATTTTGATTTATACTGTATAATAAAAATATATAAAAATAAACTTTTATTTATGAAAAATTTAGAAGATATGCTAAATAATCAAACACCTCAAAACTATACTGAGGGAAAAATTTCCTATAATAAGGCTGAAAGAGAAGAAATGAAAGCAAAGGGTTTTAGCGAAGAAGATATAACAAAAAAAGAAGAAGAAGCTAATAAAAAAAAGTTAAAGACAGAAGCTAAAAATTTAATCCGGAAATGTAAACAAAAAAAGTTAGAAAATTATTCTTTTTCAGAGTGGACAAATGAAGATTTGGATGATTATATTGAAGACTTAACCAAAACCATAAAAGAATTAAGAAATTTTATTTTGGATAATTCAGAAAATTTAAAAAATGAAACCCCAGAAGAAGATGAAACCCCAGAAAAAGATGAAGCCCCAGGAGAAGATAAAACCCCAGAAGAAGATGAAACCCCAGAAGAAGATGAAATCCCAATTAAATTGAGAAATTTATTGCGCGAAATGACAGATGAAAAAGAAAAAATGCAGAAAGTGAGGAATGAATTAAAATTTAAAGTGGATAAAAAGATAAAAGAATATCAAACAAAATTGGATCGGATACAAAAAACTTTTGACGAATATTCCGAATGGAATGAGGAAGAATTTAAAATTCAAAAAAATAATATTGAAAATACCTTAAAAGAATTGGAAAAATTATCTCAAAAAAATTTTTCGAATAAGGTCAATCAAAAAGTCGAAAATTTAAAATCAAAATTTCAAGATGTTTATGGTAAAATTATTAAAGAAGAAGATGAAGACAATAACCAAAATACAATAAACGACTAATATGAAAAATAAAAAAAATATTAAATAAAAACAAAACCGGGATAACCCCGGTTTTGTTTTTATTAATCCATCTTTTTTAAAGCAAGAGATTTAAAACATTTTTCAAAAAGGAGGGTGGCCATGAAAAATTTAAAAAGAAGAGTAAAAAGCAATGAAGGGATTTGTTGGGTGAAAATTCAAGGAGTTTGTCCTTACTGCCGAAAAATCCTGGGGATATGTCTTATTGAAGAGGAAAACGGCCAAGAGGAAAGAAATTTGGGTTTTCATAAATTCCAATCAACAGTAATAGATATAACCTCTCAAGAAATAGAAAACCTCCCCAAAAAAATTTGTAGCTCCAAAAATTGCCGGGAAATGGCTTAATTTTAACAAAACCCGCTTTAACAAAAAGCGGGTTCTTATTTTTTTAAAAATTCCTTTACTTGCCTGAAAGCTTCTTGTCTGTTTTTTGCCCAAATAATTTCTCTTCCCTGGCGCTCCCAACGCCGCAACCAAGTAATCTGCCTTTTGGCAAATTGATAAATAGCTATATAAAGATCATTTAACAAATCTTCCTTGCTTATCTCTCCTTGCAAATACCGGCTGACATATCTATATTCCAAACCGAAACCTTTCAGTCGCTTCCAACTTACTTTCTTATGTTTATGAAGATCGCTCACCTCTTGGATCATCCCTTCTTTTTCTATTCTTTGCTTTAATCTTTTATAAATTCTTTTTTTTAAAATTTCTTCCCCGGAAAAAAGAGCTAAAACCAAAAATTCTCTGTTTTTATCAACTTGACAATCAAGGTCAGAAACACTTTGCCCTTTCTTTAAATTTTCCAAATAACGAATCAATCGACGAGGATTGTTTTTATCACTATTGTTAAGCTTTCGCGCAGTTCGGGGGTTTAGCTGTTCTAATTTTTTGTACAGCTCGGAGGCGGATAAATTTTTCATTCTCCTTCTGAATTCCGGATCGGGCTTAACCGCTTTTAGATTATATCCCTCTACCAAGGCCTGAGCATAAAGGCCGGTTCCGCCCGCAATTATGGGAAGTTTTCCCTTTTTTAAAATTTGAGCTAAACATTTCTCAGCTTTCTTGTAATATTTAGCCAAATTAAACTCGGTTTTTGGGCTAACCAAATCAATTAAATAATAAGGAATTTTTATTTTTTTCCCTTTTTCAGTTCTTTTATATTCGCCCAAATCCTTGCCTGTGCCCACATCCATACCCTTATAAACCTGCCTGCTGTCGGCGCTAATGATCTCTCCGCCATATCTAAAAGCCAAATCTACCGCCAAACCGGTTTTTCCGCTGGCTGTAGGCCCGACGATTACTATAATTTTATCTTTTTTATCATTTGACATGACTTAATTAAAATATTAATCTAATATAAACTAATAGTTCTTTAAAAAACAAATTAAAAAGGGAGGATGCTTTGAATACTCAAAATTATAACGGAAAATTGATCTTTTTTAAAGATTTTTTTTCACAAGATATCATTTCGGGAATTACTTTAAAAAATTTGGGGGATTTTAACGCAACCACCCAAAAAGACGAACAAAAAAGAAATAAAGCCCTGGGAAGAATAAAAAAATTCCAAAATCTTTTGGGGGTGAACTATTTTTTCCTCCCTTTTCCGGAACAAAAAGATAAATGCTGGTTTGTCAAACCGGGAGGAAAAAGACCGCAAATCAAAAAATGCGATGCTCTGTTTTTGAAAACCGGAGTTTTTCCGGAAAGGAGCAAAATAGCTTTAGGATTTACCACCGGTGACTGCCCTATCATTATTGGTAGCGACGGAGGTAATTTCTTTCTCATACACTCCGGTTTATACGGCACTAACCTGGGAATAGGCGGAAAACTCTTAAAAAAATTCTCGAGCCAAGGTCTGAATCTCGAAAAAACCAAAATTATTATTTGGGGCGGAATTTGCCCCCGGTGCTACGAGATCGGAGAAGAGTGGAAAAACGTATTCTCGAGACTTATGGAAAACAACCGCCTGGACCTGGCCTCGATTATTGAACTTCAACTATTGGAAATCGGAGTCCGCAACTCAAATCTAACGATCTTTAGAAAATGCTCCTATGAATCAAAGGATCTTTTTTCCTTCCGCGCAGGCGAAATGGAAAGAAACTTGATCTTTTTAAAAACAATCACTTAAAATCAAAACCCGAGACCTTCTAAGGTTCGGGTTTTTTAATAAATCAACTCTCCTTCCAAGCCAAAATCCTCAAAACTTTTTATTTTGACCAAAGCAAACTCCCCTTCCTTTAATTTTATTTTTGGCTTAATCTTAACATTTTTATAAGTAGAAGTTTTACCCAAATAATCCCCTTTTTTATTTTTGCTCTCTATCAACACCCGAACTACTTTTCCTTTATATTTTTTGTTATTGACTAAAGCGCTTGAGCGCAAAATTCTCATCAACCCCTCTTCTCTTTCCTTTTTTTCTTGAGAGCTTACATTATCCCTCCACTCAGCCGCAACTGTGCCGGGACGGGGGCTGTATCGAGCGATATAGGCCATATCAAAATTGATCTCTTTAAACAATTTTTCCGTATTTTTAAATTTTTCCTCGGTTTCTCCGGGGAAGCCCACTATTATATCCGTAGTGAGAGAAACAGGCAACTTATCTCCCTCCGAGTTCATTTCTTTATAATCGCAATTTTTCCTTATCCTTCTAACCAACTCCCGATAATGTTCCCGGGTATACTTGCGGTTCATGGCTTTTAAAATCCGATTATCACCGGATTGAACCGGCAAATGAATATAAGGACAGATCTTTTTCCCTTTCTTTATAACTTTTATCAATTTATCGCTCATATCTTTGGGGTGGCTGGTGGCAAAACGGATCCAAAAGTCTCCTTCAACTCTATTAATTTTCTCCAATAGATCGGGGAAATCAAAATTTTCACTTTTATAACTGTTAACATTTTGGGCGATCAAAAATATTTCCTTGTAGCCCCGGGAGATTAAATCCCGCGCCTCGGTTATAATTTCTTCTGGTTCTCTGTAAACTTCTCGGCCCCGAGCATAAGGCACTACGCAATAAGCGCAAAAATTATTACATCCATTACCTATGGGAATAAAAGCACTAAATTCGGATCTTAACTCGGGTCTTATGTTTAAATAATTATTGGGACAAGAGGATACTTTGATTTTTTCTCCTTTTTTCCCTTTAAAAAGCTGATCTAAATATCTATCTAACAGGGGCAGATCAATAATAGGTAACCACAAATCCACTTTATCCCCTAATCTTTGCTGCACATCTTGTCGTTGGCTCAGGCAGCCGGTTAAAATTATCTTCACACCCGGATTGTCCCTCTTTATTTTAGGAATAAGCCCATAAACACGGTCCTCGGCTGATTGGCGAACTCCGCAAGTGTTAAGCACCACCAAATCGGCTTCCTTTCTTTGTGAAACCTCTTTTAAGCCCGAATTTTTCAAACAAGCGACAAATCTCTCACTGTCTGATTTGTTCATTTGACAACCAATGGTAATAATATAATAAGTTGATTTCATCATAAAAATAAATCACTTTATTGGTAAAATTTTTCATAAAGAAACACCCCACACTTTAAAATAATTCCAAATTATTGACAAGTGTGGGGTTTTGTTTGTCAGATCTTTATTTATTCTTTTATTTTTTTAATAATATCCTTGAGTTCTTCGTCGGAATAAAAATCTATTACAACCTTACCTCCTTTTTCCGTTCTTTTTATCTCCACTTTGGTGCCCAATCTGTTTCTAATCTCCTTTTCTTTATCTTTATCGGCATAATTGTTTTTTATACGCGCCTTTTTGGTTCCTCCCATTCTCTTGGCCTCGCTCCCCGCTCCTCTTACAGATAAATTCCCGTGGGCTATTTTGCGAAACAAATTAAACTGTTTGGCCTCCGAGTCCAATCCGGTTAAAATATTGGCGTGTCCTTCGTTTATAATTCCTTTCATCAGAGCTTCCTGTATTTCTTCGGGCAAATTAAGCATTCTTAAATTATTGGAAATAACCGGACGGGATTTACCCACTCTTTTAGCCAACTCATTAATAGTTAAGTTAAATTCATCCATTAATTTGCGATAAGCCAAAGATTTCTCAATAGGGTTTAAATCTTCTCTTTGCAGATTTTCCACTAAAGAAACCTCTAATTTCTTTTGTTCGTCCATATCCCGCACAATTACCGGCACCTCGGACAAACCTATCTTTTTAGAAGCTCTTAAACGACGCTCTCCGGCCACCAATTCATAAGAATCTCCCCTTTTTATAACCACCAAGGGCTGAATTATTCCATAATTTCTAATGGAATCCATTAATTCATTCAAGGAAGAATCGGAAAAAAATTTGCGGGGTTGGAGCTTGTTGGCTTTTATTTTTTTCGGAGAAACCAAAATAACTCGATCCTTATCTTGCGAACTTAAAACATTAACAGCCACCGAACCATCTCCTTCTCCGGCTGAAGCTTGGGTTTTTTTCGGTTTTTGGGGGATCAATGAACCCAATCCCCTACCTAAGCCTTGAGCCATATTATTCTTCTTTATCTAAATTTATTATTTCCCGGGCCAATTTCTCATAGGCCTCGGCTCCCTTTGATTTCTTGTCATATTGGAAAATCGTCCGGCCAAAACTGGGAGATTCGGCCAATCTTACATTCCGAGGCACAACTGTTTTTAAAATTCGGTGAGGAAAATGCTCTTCCAGTTCCTTCATAATCAAACCGGAAAGACGATTTCGCTTATCATACATAGTAACTACCGCTCCTTTGATCTCAATTTCCGGCTTAAGGTTCTCTTTTACCAAATTAATAGTTTCCAAAAGTTGCCCTAAACCCTCTAAAGAATAATATTCACTTTGAATGGGTATCAATATCTCATCCGCGGCCACTAAACTATTAACAGTTAAAAGGCCTAAAGAGGGAGGTCCGTCAATAATAACATAATCATAATCCTTCTTTTTTTCTTTTAAAATTTTATCCAATCTCCATTCTCTTTCCGGCATATTTACTAACTCCACTCCGGCTCCGGCCAAAGCGGGATTGGAAGGAGCCAATTCATAGCCGGATTGTTTTGTTTTTTTAACAACTCCCTCCAAACTTTTGCTTCCTATTAACGCTTCATAGATCCCGTATTCCAGGTCGTTTATCTCAACTCCTAATCCAGAAGTGGCGTTGGCTTGGGGGTCAACATCTATCAAAAGGACCTGCTTGCCCAAATAAGCCAAATAAGCCCCCAAATTAATGGCGGTAGTGGTTTTCCCTACTCCTCCTTTTTGATTTACTATAGAAATTATTTTTCCCATATCGATTTTTCCCACTTTTTATTTTTGACAAGAAAAAAATAAAAAGCTAAAATAAAAAAACAAAATTGAGCCCTGGTGGCGGAACTGGTAGACGCGCACGACTCAAAATCGTGTGGATTTTATCCGTGTGAGTTCAAATCTCACCCAGGGCACATTAAACATCAAACTTCTTAAAAATAAAGGAATAATTCCTAAGTGAGTTTCGCGAATGTCCCGTTATTCAATGGGGACGGATAGAAACTCGCAACCAACCGACGGGATAAATTAAATTCGCGAATCGTTCAACTATTCAGCCAAAAAAGAATTATCCGAGAATAGTTCGACAATATAATTTTTACTTCTTTACGCTCTCAATTTTTATTTTTATTCTGTCCTTATCTTTTAACCTGGGAACAGTCTTCATAAAAGAAGGGGAAAATTCTATTTTATAACCGGAAAATTGATCTAAAGTACCCAAATAAGCTTCCAACTCCTCTTTATCCAAACCCACGATTTTGTCTTTATCTATAACTTGGGCATCTTGTTTGGTAACCACAACCCCGTTAAAAGAGGCATTAATAGTAGCCATCTTTTTGCTAAAATCAAAATTATCCAAGCTATAACCTATATTATTTTTATTAAAAGAAATTAATTTTTTATCTTGGGGTAAAATTAAATATAATTTCTTTTCCGCCAACTCTTCCACTCTCTTTAAATCAAAAGCCACTAATTCCACATCCGCCTTGGCGGAAACGGAAAAACTATTTTTTTCTTCTCCGGCTTCCACATCTAAATTAATATTTAAGCTGTTCTCATCCAAATTAAAAATAACCTCTCTTTTTTCTTTATATTCCTGGGAAAATTTTTCTTTTACTTTTTCTTTTAAGCTATATTTTATATCCGCTATGGCCTTTTCTATATCTTCTTTTTCCACATATTTTTGAGTCTTTATTTTATATTCAAAACTTTCCCGGCTTCGAGCATAAACCTTATCTTGAAGTCCCGCCCATAGTCCCGGAATAGTAAATTCAGTAGGGCCAATGGCCATATCCGGATCGGGGTTTTCGGTATAAATCTCCACTTCCCTGCTTTCTCCCGGAGGTATATCCAATCTTTCTTCAATACGATAAAGCTTATCACCGGGACTTAAAAGCCGAGTGGTAGCCACTAAAGTCTGAGCCGCATTTCGGTCATTGATTACTTCCACCGTGCCCACGATTTCCGCGCCTTTTTCTTTAGTTCCGGTAGTGGGATAATCTTTTTCTTTTTGTATTTCTTCCTTCTCCACCACACCGATCAATTTTTTTGAAGAAGTGGCCTCTTGAAAAACATCTTTATCATAAATATCCAAAATTAAATTGTCGCTTATCCTTTCTTCTTTAGGATAAAGAGTAATAGAAACTTCATGAAAAGAAAAATAAAAAACCACGCCCAACAAAATAATAGTTAAAACAATAAAACTAAAAGCTATTTTGCGATAAAGGTTAAAGGATGGGCGATCCGCGGTTTTTTCTTTTTTTTCTTTGTTTTTCTTATTTGAATTCAAATTCTTTTCAACTTTTTCATCTTGTGTTTTTTGAGAAGAAAAAAAATCCTGGCGGGCGACCGGTTTTTCCTTTTTTTCTTTCTTGCCGTTTTTTTGAGAGTGAAAAATTTTACTTTTAAAGGGAATAAATTCATCTTTGTCTTTTATTTTTTTCTTCAAATTTAAATCCTCTTTCTTTTCTTCCGGCTTGGGAGACTTTTTAGGAGTGGGCTCCTCTGCGACTCTAACCTTAATTTTAGATTTTTGAGAAAAAGATTTTTTTCTTGTTTCTTTATTTGACCCCGAATTATTTTTCTTGGTTTTTTTATTAGAAGCCATAAAATAATTTTTATTTTTAACATTTTAATTATAACAAAATCTAAAAAAAATGTCTAAAAAATTAAGCTATTTTAATTAATTCCCCGAAATTTTCCTTTATTTCTCCGATCAAATTCTGGGAATTATTAACTCGAAACCCGCTTTCTATATATTTATCTCCGTCTTTATGATTTATTTTTAAATAAACTTTACTTTCTCCGGGGTTATTCAACAAAATTTCTTTTAACTTACTTAAAATCTCCTGATCGGCCTGCTGTCCGAGCACCAATTTTAAAGGTTTGGAAGAAGAAAGATTAGAAGAATGATTAAACTTTCCGTTATAACCGTTTGAAGAGGGCTCCTGAATCTTTTTTTTAAAATTATCCTTGGATTCGTTTATGTTTTCCAAGTGAAGAGAATGAACCACATTGGCCAAAATTTTAATCTCTTGATCTTTGTCCGAAATCTTTCCTTGACAAATCACCGCTCTCCCCTCTTCCCAGATCTCCGAGGTTTCTTTTAAAATATTGGGGAAAACCAAAATTTCAGTATTTTCCAGACCATCTTCTATTTTGGCAAAAATCATGGATTTACTGTTTCGAGTAACTATCTTTTTAACAGAAGTAATTATTCCGGCCACTATTACCGTACCCTCGTTAGTATAGCCGGACAATTCGTTTAAAGGGGTAATTAATTCTTTTAATTGTTCTTTATATTCTTTAAAAGGATGCTCGGTAATATAAAGACCTAACAATTCTTTTTCCCAGCTTAATTTCTCCGCCTGCTTCATGGGAGACTCCTGGGTCAAAGCCGGTTTATTAATATAGTTTAACCCTTGACTTTCTCCAAAAAGACTGGATTGTTTGCTTTCTTTGATTTTACTGGCCTGTTTATTAAAATTTAACAAAGACTCTAAATTATTTAAAAGCTGTCCTCTCCTTCCCAAACGATCAAAACAACCGCTTTTAATCAAACTTTCCAAGGATTTTTTATTCAAATCCTTGTCAGTTATTCTTTCTAAAAAATCAAAAATATCCTGGTAAGGGCCATTATTTTTTCTTTCCTTTATGATAACCTCAACAATATGTTCTCCCACATTCTTAATGGCGTTTAAACCAAAACGGATAATTCCTTCTTGTTCGGAGGTGGAACTTTGAGTTACCGTAAATGAATCTATAGATTCATTGATATCAGGGGACAAAACCCTTATCCCCATATTCCGACATTCTTCTATTTCTATGGCCACCCTGTCTATATTTTGCTGATCGCAAGTAAGTAAAGCGGCCATAAATTCCGCCGGCCAATGCGCTTTTAAATAAGCGGTTTGATATCCGATCAAAGCATAACAAGCGGCGTGACTACGATTAAAACCGTAACCGGCAAAGGGCTCAATAAAGGAAAAAATTTTTTCGGCCAATTCTTTATTTATTCCGTTTTTAACACATCCGGTTATAAAATTCTCCTTTTGCTTGGCTAAAAGCTCGGGTATTTTCTTCCCCATGGCTTTTCTTAAAATATCGGCCTCCCCCATGGAAAAACCGGCCAAGTCCCTGGCTATTTGCATGACTTGCTCCTGATAAATGGCCACTCCATAAGTTTTATCCAAAATCGGCTTTAATTTGGGGTGCAAATAAGAAATTTCTTTTTGACCGTATTTTCCTTTTATATAATCCGGGATCCACTCCATGGGACCCGGACGATACAAGGCCACCATGGCAATAACATCCTCGAATTGACTGGGCTTTAGCTCACGCAAATATCTTTTCATACCTGAGGATTCAAATTGAAAAACTCCCGTAGTTTCCCCTTCTTGAAAAAGCTTATAAGTCTCTTCATCTTCCAAGGGGATATCATTAATAATAATCTCTTTCCCTTGGGTATTTTTTATAATATTTATGGCCAATTCGATAATGGTTAAATTTTTCAATCCCAAAAAATCCATCTTTAAAAGCCCCAAATCTTCAACCGGATGCAGGGAATATTGAGAAACAATACTTCTATCCGAAGAAGAGGCATATTGTAAAGGAGTATAATTAATTAAAGGATCTTTAGTGATCAAAACTCCACAGGCGTGAGTAGAGGCATGACGAGCCACCCCCTCTATTTTTCGGGAATAATCCAGGGCCTTGCGAGCTTCTTCATCCTTTTGATAAATCTCTTTCAACTCTTCCACCTTTTCCAAGGCCTCTTCAACTTTGGAAAACATGGGGATCAATTTGGCGATTCTGTCGCAATAATCATAAGAATACCCCAAAACCCTCCCCACATCCCGCAAAGCTGCCCGAGCGGCCATGGTTCCGAAAGTTATAATCTGAGCCACATTTTCTTTTCCGTATTTCTCTTCCACATACCTAATAACCTCGTCTCTTCTGGTATCGGCAAAATCCAAATCAATATCAGGCATAGATACTCTTTCCGGATTTAAAAATCTTTCAAACAACAAATCATATTTTAAAGGATCCAAATTGGTTATTCCCAAAAGATAAGAAACAAAAGAGCCGGCCGCGCTTCCTCGTCCCGGCCCGACAACAATGCCTTGGTTTTTAGCCCAAATGACAAAATCGGCCACAATCAAAAAATAAGAAGGCCACCCCATTTTTTGAATTACAGATAATTCAAAATCCAAACGATCTTTTTTTTCTTGATCAATATCTTCATAGCTTAAACCATATCTTTCCTTTAAACCGTCTTGGCAAAGCTTGCGCAAATAAGAATCTTCATTAAAATTATCCGGAACTTCAAAATAAGGAAGTTGAGTTTTACCCAATTCGATTTCTACATTGCATTTTTCTGCTATTTTTAAAGTATTCTCCAAGGCTTCGGGTACCTCTTTGAAATGTTCCTTTATTTCTCGATTACTTTTTAAAGAAAAATCATCTTCCATCATAGACATTCTGTCCTTGTCTTCTATCTTTTTTTTATTTTGAAGACAAAGCAAAATATCCTGAACTTCGGCATCCTCTTTATTTATATAATGACTATCCGTAGTGGCCACCAAAGGAACTCCCAGCTCCCGGGAATACTCGATTAATTTAGTATTAACTTCTTCTTGGTGCTCCAAATTGGGATGGGGTTGAATTTCCAAATAAAAATTGTCTTGCCCGAAAAGATTGTTGTATTCTTTTATTCTTTTTTTGGCTTTTTCTTTTTTCCCGGCTATAATTAATTGGGGAATCTCTCCGCCTAAACAAGCGCTACACGCAATTAAACCCTCTTTATATTTTTCCAAAATTTCCCAGTCCATTCGGGGTTTATAATAAAATCCTTCCAAGTGAGCCAAGGTGGTTAATTTAATTAAATTTTTATATCCTTGATTATTTTTAGCTAAAAGCAATAAATGGTAATTACTCTTGTCTTCCTTGCTACTTTTATCAAAACGGGAATTGGGAGCTAAATACCCCTCCATTCCGATAATGGGCTTAATACCCTCTTTTAGGCATTTTTGATAAAATTCAATCACCCCGTACATCACTCCGTGATCAGTAATAGCCACAGCCGGAGATCCTTCTTTTTTAACGGCCTCCACCAGCTCATCAATTTTGGTAAGCCCGTCTAATAAAGAATAATGGGTATGATTATGAAGTTGGACAAAACTCATAATATCTTTAAATTAAATTAAAAAAACGGAAACAATCGTTAAAATCCCAAATCCCAAAACAAACCAAGCAAAGTTAAACCTCCGAGCAACTTTTAAAAGCAAATCAATAGTCAAAAGCCCGAAAAGAAAAGAAAAAACCAAAGCCCAGAAATAAGGGCCGCTGAAAACAAACTTATCTTTATTTAAAATTATATTGCCTCCCAAAACCACAGGCAAACTCATTAAAAAACTCAATTTCAGGGCTTTTTCTTCTTGAAACTTTCGTAAAAGCAGAGCGGAAACAGTAAGGCCGGAACGAGAAAGCCCGGGAAAAGCGGCCACTGCCTGAGCCAAACCCAAAATTAAACCGTCCTTATAAGTTATATCTCGATATTTTTTCAGTTTATTGGTTTTTATTTTTTGGGAACGAAATTGTAAATAGGCGGTTATTAAAAGCAACACTCCGATAATAAGAGTGATCCCTTGAGCTCCGAGCTTAATATCTTCCAATTTTTCTCCTAACAAATATAAACCTCCCCCCAAAAAAGCGGTAACAATAGTGGAAATTATTAAAAAATTTAAAATTTTCCTTTTCTCCTTCTCCGCCTCTTTATATCTAAATAAAATCTTTATGAGTCCGAAAACTTCTTGATGAAAATAAACCAAAGCGGCCAAAAAAGTCCCTAAGTGCAGAAAAAGGGCCAATTTTAAAATTTCCACCGCCCCTCCTGAAGTAAAAAAATTGGCTTTGATCAAAAAAATTAAACCCTCAGAACTTACCGGCAACCACTCCGCCACTCCTTGAACCGTGCCCAAAATAATCGCTTCCAACATAATTTTTTTAAAAATTATTAAATTTGAAACCCCTCGACCGGGCTTATTTGCCGACGCATTTCATTGTTTAATATATCTATTAATTTATAAAATCATATTATCAAAAAAACATTTATTTTTCAATTTTTAAACTAAATAAAAACGGCCCCCTAAAAAGCGGACCGAATTTTTATCGATTTTTCAATTATTTTATTCGTCTCTTTCCCCCAATTCCACCTCTACTTTTTTTTCTTCTCCTTGTCGCAAAATTTTTAAACC
Source organism: uncultured Gammaproteobacteria bacterium (assembly GCA_964644045.1). Taxonomy (GTDB): domain Bacteria; phylum Patescibacteriota; class Patescibacteriia; order Patescibacteriales; family JAGXOH01; genus JAIOTG01. The sequence continues at coordinate 34,006 of CAZXUK010000002.1, read as the reverse complement.
AAGCTTTTCTCCGGGGTCGTATCTATTAATAACTTCGACCAAAGTATTATTAGAATTTATCTTCTCGCCTTCCACTTCTAAAATAATATCATTTTCCTTTAAACCGGCTTTATCCGCCGGAGAACCGGGGATAACGGCCAAATCCGTGCGCCTCTCTCCTCTTAAAATCAAAGCTCCGTAGTCCACCTCCAAATTATTGGCTTCAGCTACCTCTTTATTTAATAAAATATATCGTACTCCCAACCAGGGTCTTATAATCCGACCTTCTTGTTTAACATCCTCCACAATATCCTTGATTTCATCTATGGGCAAAGCGAATCCGATATTCTCCGCTCCACTGGCTCGGGCCGTATTTATACCTATTACCCTGCCGGAAATATCCAGAAGAGGCCCTCCGGAATTTCCTTGATTAATAGAAGCATCGGTTTGAATTACCCCGCTTAATTTTTCCGGTCGCCCCAAACTGTTTCCGGCTACTATTGAACGGGAAAGCCCGGAAATAACGCCGGTGGAGACCGTATTTCTAAACTCTCCCAAAGCATTTCCGATTGCTATCACGGTCTGCCCCACTTTCAAATCCGAAGAGGTTCCCAACTCGGCGTAAGAAAAATTATTACCTTTGATTTTCAGTATGGCCACATCCATAATTGAGTCTCGCGCCAAAATTTTAGCCGTATATCTTTTCTGATCATTGGTTAAAACCGTATATTCCGCCTCAGTATCACTAACCACATGCTTATTGGTCACAATATAACCGTCCGGGGAAACGATAAAACCGGTGCCCCCTCCCACTTCTCTTTTTTTAGTACCTCCGGAAGAACTGTCTTTTGGAGGGCGAATTCCGAAAAATTCCCTAAAAAACGGATCTGAAAAAAAATCATTGCTTTCTATGGCCGGCAAATCTTTTTTTATAATTATACTGACCACAGCCGGAGAATTTTTCTCTACCGCCTTGATCACAGCTGATTCCTCCTCAACTTTTTTAATTACTTTTTTTTGTTCTCGAGAGGCGTCCGGCTGTTTTTTTGTATTGTTTTCAAACTTAAACTTAAAAACGCCCCAACCGGCTAAACCGCCGGCCAAAGCGCTTATAACAATCAATGTCAAAAAGAAAAAAAGAATATTTTTTCGCTTAGAAAAGATACTCATATTTTTTGAAATTAATTATTCTCTATAACTTGTTTTATTTTTTCAACTTGACCGGGGGACAAATCTTTTAATTGCTCCGAACTGATCTCTTTTTCTCCTGAAACATCCAGGGAGTCCCCTCCCCCCAAATTCAACAAACTCTGATATTGTTCCACAGTTTTATTTATTTGCGGAATATATTTTTCAAAAAGAGGAGGAAGATAAATAATACCTAAAATAATGGGAATTACTATGATCAAAATTTTTAAAACCGAAAAAATTTGTTGTATCAAAACATATCTCTTAACACTCTTGAGCATCTCATATATTTCTTGATTCAACTCTAAATTCTTTTTTACCAATTTTTTTATTTCTTCGCTCATATTATAAAAATCATCTGAGGATACAATGTTTTACATAAGCTTGAGCTTGCCTCTGTATTTCTTCCAATTTTTCAGAAGAGAAAGGTTTAATTTTTTTAAATTCACTATCCACTAATTCTTCAGCCGGAACAAATTGTTGCAAACACCATTTATCAGCTCCCCGGATCATCTCCCCCATTCTATTTATTTCCTTTTCATCTACTAAATTGGGAACCAGAGTGGTTCTAAACTCGTAATCCAAACCCCTTTCTTTTATTATTTTAACACTTTTTTTTATTTTTTCCAAATCAACCTCTACCCCAACTACATAAGAATAATTATTTTCATCCGCTTTTAGGTCCATAGCCACATAATTCAATAATTCTTTATTTAACAATTTTTCCAAAGCTTCCGGATTGGTTCCGTTGGTGTCCAACTTTACTAAAAATCCTCTTTTTTTTATTCTTTTTGCAAAATCGATCAAATCCTTGTGTATAGTGGGTTCTCCTCCGCTAATCACTATTCCGTCCAATTTTCCTTTTCTTTTTTCCAAAAAATCAATAAAGTCGCGCTCTTTTAAAAGAGCGCGACCCGTTCCCGTTTCTTCGTTCCAAAACTTTGTTTTATTTTTAAACTTGTCCACCTCTGAAGGCTTAACAAGCATAGGGTTATAACAATAATGGCAACGAAAATTACAGCCCACAGTGAAAACTATTGCTGATAAATGGCCAGGATAATCTATTAAGCTCAATTTTTCCAAGCCCCCGATCAACATAAATCCATTCTAAAAATTAATTTTCTGTGGCCTTGAAAGTTTTTCTGTCTTGATATTCGGATCTTTTTCCTTTGTTCCAGTTTTTAACCGGGGTAAGCCAACCCACTACCCGGCTATAAACTTCACAAGGTTGTCTTTTAGGTTGCTCTTGGGACATATATTCTTTATTTTTATTTGATCAATTTTAAACTAATCAAATAAAAATTATTAAAAAATTATTATGATTCTTTGTTCTTCACAGGCACTTCCACTTTTTCTTCCTCAGAATCAATGCCTCTCTCGGCATCGCATTTGGGACAATATTTGTGTTCTCCGGGAATATAACCATGAATGGGACATATAGAAAAAGTGGGTGTAATGGTAAAATAAGGCAATTTGTAATTCTCGGCAATCTTTTTGACCAAAAGTTTACAGGCCTCTGGATTATTTATTCTTTCCCCCAAAAAGCCGTGCAAAACCGTTCCTCCGGTGTATTTGGTTTGAAGCTCATCTTGCAGATCCAAGGCCTCAAATAAATCATCGGTAAGATCGACGGGTAGCTGGGAAGAATTGGTATAATAAGGATCGGCCCTGTTTTCCTGATAGGCCTCTTCATTGGCCACTCTTATACCCGGATAAAGCTCTTTGTCTTTTTTAGCAAAACGAAAGGTAGCTCCTTCTGCCGGAGAGGCCTCTAAATTATAAAGGTTGTTGGTTTCGTTCTGATAATCCATTAATTTTTCCCGCATTAAATCCAATATTTCAACCGCGAATTTTCGAGATTTATCACTGCTCAAATCTTCACCTAAGAAATTTACCACGGATTCATTCATGGCATTAATACCAATAGTATTAAAATGATTTCGCCAATAAGAATCGAATTTTTTCTTTATGTCCGACAAATAATAAGCGGAATAAGGATATAACCCTTTCTCCGAAAACTCTTCCACCACTTTTCTTTTTATCTCCAAACTCTTTTTGGCCAATTCCATTAATTCCAAAACCCGCTTTTTGTAATCCTGTTTATCCTTGGCCAAATATCCAATTCGAGCCATATTAATGGTAACTACCCCCAAGCTGCCGGTCAAAGGATTGGCACCGAATAATCCTCCTCCTCTTTTGCGCAACTCCCGATTATCCAAACGCAGTCGGCAACACATACTACGGGCATCATCAATATCCATATCAGAATTAATAAAATTGGAAAAATAAGGAATTCCATATTTGGCGGTCATCTCCCACATATTTTTTAAAGAGTCCCTATTCCAATCAAAATTTTTACCCAGATTATAAGTGGGAATAGGAAAAGCAAAGGGGCGCCCGGTGGCATCCCCCTCTATCATTACTTCGGCAAAGGCCTTATTAAAAACATCCATCTCTTCTTGAAAATCTTTATACTTATCCCCGGCTATTTTTCCTCCGTAAATAACATTCTCTTCTCCCATTGTTTTGCTCACAACCACATCCAAGGTAACATTGGTAAAAGGAGTCTGAAAACCCACTCGAGTGGGGATATTAATATTAAACATGAATTCCTGAAGACATTGCTTAACTTCGGAATAAGATAGCCCGTCATAACGAATGAAAGGTGCTAAGTAAGTATCAAAATTGGCGAAAGCTTGAGCGCCGGCCGCTTCTCCTTGAAGGGTATAAAGAAAATTAATAACTTGTCCTAAAACGCTCCGGAAATGCTTGGCCGGCTTACTTTGAACTTTCTCATTAATTCCGCCAAAACCCCTGATTAACAAATCTTTTAAGTCCCAACCGCAACAATAAGGCGCTAACATTCCCAAATCATGAATATGAAAATCTCCTTCGGTATGAGCGTCCCTGATCTGCTGGGGATAGAGCTTATTCAACCAATATTTAGCCGATATGGAAGAAGCCAAATAATTATTTAAACCCTGGACGGAAAAACTCATATTGCTATTCTCTCGCAAACGCCAATCCGCCTTGCCCAAATAATCTTCCATTAATTTCTCCTCGTTGGTGGTTTTGTTTATGTCCCTGATTTGCCTGTGTTGCTCCCGATAAATTATATAAGCCCGGGCCATTTTAATTCGATCGTTCCGAATCAAAACTTCTTCCACTATATCCTGAATTTCTTCTACCGCCGGAATACTGCGGGAATGAAATTTTTTATTGATCTCTTCTTTGACTTGATCGCTTAACTTTTGGGCCAAATTCTTCTCTTCCACTTCTGCGGCTCGGGCGGCCGCTTCAATGGCCCTGGTTATTTTTTCTTGCTCAAAAGAAACAATTTCTCCGGATCGTTTCCTTATTTGGGTGATAAAGCTCTCTTTTTGCTCTCTAAACATAAGCATGGGGAAATTAATTATAATTTTCTATTTTTTATTTTTATTTAAATCTTTTTTCTTGGTTTTCTTGGTTTTTAAAATTTTATTAAGCTCTTCTTTAAAGGCCTGAGCGTCTTTAAAAGATTCATAAACGGAAGCAAAACGAATATAAGCCACTTTGTCCATTCTTTTTAAATGTTTCATAACCGCCTCTCCGATAAAACTGGAATCTATTTCGGTTTTCTCTTTTTTTTGAATATCCTTTTCAATGCAATGAATCAACTTTTTAAATTTATCCTTGCTTACGGGTCTTTTTTCCAAGGATTTCTCCAAGCCCTTGATCAATTTGTCCCTATTATAAGATTCCTTATTTCCATTTTGCTTAACCACCATTAAATCCAAAATTTCAATCTCTTCATAAGTGGAAAAACGAAAAAAACACTTGGAACACTCTCTGCGTCTGCGCACGGATAGACCGTCGCCGGCGGAACGAGAATTAATAACTTTGGTATCAGGATGATAACAAATAGGACATTTCATAAAAAATTTTTAAAAACTATATATTGTGCTATTCTACTATTTTTAATTGCCATATATTGATTATTTTCATTATAGCACAATTTTTTTTATGTTCCAATACCCTCCTAATATCGCTATTTTTGGGGATTTTCTGTAATTCTGACCCTAAAAAAACGGAAGAGAATAAAAATCTTTGTGGAAAACTAAAAAAGCTTCCCCGGTTAAGGAGAAGCTCTATGAAACAATAATGCTTCTAACAAAAATTTATTTCATCTTTTTTCTAATAAAAGCGGGTACGCTTAATTCATCATCCTCTTCTTCGTCATTCTTCTTTTCTTCCGCCGCCGGCTGTGATTGAGCTTCTTCTACAGAGGAGAACACGCGATCATTTTTCTTCTTATTTAATTTCTTTTCTTCTTTTTCCTTTGACTTGTCTGATTTGTCCGCCTCTTTCCAAGTCTCCTTGTTATGAGAAGAAGTATTTTCTTCCGAAGAAGAAGACATTAAATCTTTCTTCTGTTCTTCTTCTATGAAATTACTGGGAGTATAAACGCCTTCAGTTTTTTCACTCGGCTTGTTGTTGTTATCAAAGCCGGTAGCTATAACGGTTATTTTTACCTCATCCTTTAAATTCTCGTCTATAACCGCTCCAAAAATAACCGTAGCTTCCTCATCTGCGGAAGCGGTAATAATTTTAGCCGCTTCATTCACTTCGTTCATGCTTAAACTGGGGCCTCCGGAAATAGTAAAAACCACCCCTTGGGCTCCCTCAATAGACATATCCAAAAGAGGAGAGCTAATAGCGGCTTTGGCCGCTTCTACTGCGCGATTTTCCCCTCCGGATTCTCCGATACCCATCAAAGCGGATCCGGCACTATTCATAACCGTCCTTACATCGGCAAAATCAGCATTTACTATCCCGGGCATAGTGATTACCTCGGCAATCCCCTGTACTCCCTGACGCAAAATATCATCCGCCACTATAAACGCTTCTAATAAAGAAGTATCTTTCTCAATTACCTGCAAAAGCTTATCATTGGATATGGTGATAATAGTATCCACCTTGTCGGCTAATTCGGAAAAACCCCTTTCTCCGATCTTTTTTCTTTGGCCTCCTTCAAAAGCAAAAGGGCGAGTAATTACTCCTACGGTCAAAGCGCCCAAATCCTTGGCTATCTCCGCTACCATCGGGGAAGCTCCGGTTCCGGTTCCTCCCCCCAAACCGCAAGTAATAAAAACCATATCAGAGTCTTTTAACACGTCTCGAATTTCATTTTGAGCTTCCTCGGCCGAAGCTTTTCCCAATTCCGGATTCATCCCGGCACCCAAACCTTTGGTTACGGTTTTGCCTATATGAATTTTTTCATTAGCTTTATTGTAATGCAGAGCTTGAACATCGGTATTAATAGCCACAAATTCCACTCCTTTAATTCCTTTCTCCACCATTCGATTAACCGCATTACCGCCACTTCCGCCTACTCCCACTACTTTAATTTTGGCAAAAGTTTCAGCATTTGGTTTTACTTCTCCCATAAAATAAAAATTTAATTAACTAAGTTCTTTTTATAATATATGATAGTAAAAAAAATATCAACCCCAAAAACTAAAAAACTAAAACTTTTAAGGCATTATCCGGGAAAAAAGATTTTTAATTTTTTCTCCGGTTTTGCCCAAAGTTTCCTTTCCTTTATATATAAAATTTTTCTCTCCCGGGCCGGACTCGGCTTCTCCCCATAAAATCAAGCCCACCGCGGCCAAAAACTGGGGCTCATTGACTTTATCAATTATAACTTCAACATTTTTGATTTCTCCCACGGCCACGGGCAGGCGCAATTTGCTTTTCGCTACCTCAGTTATTCCCGGCAACTTGGCCGCCCCGCCGGCCAAAATAATTCCGGCCGGCAACATTCCGGAACGTTCCGCTTTTTTAAATTCTTCATCCACCATATTAAAAATTTCCTCTACTCGGGCTTCAATTATTTCCGCCAAATATTTTTGAGAAATTTCGCTTATTTCATCGTTTACCTCTTCCTCTTTAACCAGATCGGTAATATCTATTTTATCTTTAGCGGAAAATTCTTCCGGTTGGCTGTGTCCGTATTCCAATTTGATCCTTTCCGCCAAATTGATCGGACACCTTAATCCAATGGCCAAATCGGCGGTTATATGTTCAGAGCCCACCGGCAATACGGCAGTATGTATCAATCTTTCCTCTTCAAAAACAGCCAAACTTGTGGTGGAGGCGCCGATATCCACAACCGCCACCCCCAACTCTCTCTGCTTTTTACTGGTAATCACTTCTGCTAAAGCCAAGGGAGATAAAACCAGATTGTCTATCTCTACATCGGTTCGATAAACCGCCTTGGTGAAATTTTTTATTTGACTGCTCGCTCCTTGCACAATCAAAACCTCCACTTCCAATCTTACCCCGTTCATTCCCAGGGGATCTTTTATATCTTTTTGGTTATCCACGGTAAAATTAATCGGAATTATATGAAGAATTTCATAATTAACCGGCACGGACAGGGTTCCGGCCGCATCTATAGCTCTGTTAACATCATCTTGGCTAATTTCCCCGTTGCTTTTACCTATGGCCACCACTCCTTTGCTTATTTCACATTTAATATAAGGGTCGTTTACGCTCATCCAAACACTTTCAATGGGAAAACCGGTTAAACGTTCGCCTTTCTCTAAAAGAGCGGAAATAGTGGAAGTCACATCATCAATGCTTTTAACCATACCTTTGCTCATTCCCTCCGTGGGCAGAGAAGTGGCCCCGATAATTTTAATATTACCGCCTTCTTCTTGCGAAGATCTCTGGGCAATAACCAACTTTGATTCTTGAGAACCCACATCTAAGGCGGCCAAAATATCTTCCTTCATAATTAAACAAATTATTTTATATTAATATTATACTAAATTTAAAAAAATTAGCCAAGCATTAAAACAAGCCCAAATACCAATCTATTAAAAAAGGGCCCCAAAGCAAAGCCAAAAGAGTGCCGGTAGCCAAAAATACCCCCAAAGGAACCTGAGAATCCCACTTTTTTTTGCTAAAAATTATTAAAAATATACCTATAAGCGAACCTATAAAATAAGCCAAAAAAATAGCCAAAATCAGTAAATCCCAATATCCCAAAGCCACTCCCATAAAAAGACCCAATCTGATATCTCCTCCTCCTATCCACCGGCCCCGGGAAACCAAAAATTGAATCAAGAAAAAACCTATTCCTATTATAGCAGAAACAAGCAGATCCTGCCACCCTACCCCCCAAAAAATATTCAATACCAATACCGCCAAGATGGAAGGGATCATTACTTTGTCCAAAATAAGGTAAAAACGCAAATCATAAACAAAAACCACCATTAAAACCGCCACCACAAACCAATTCCGAACCAGCCCCAAATAATCCATCTCTCCGCCCGCGATATTCAAATAAAAAACCAATAAAAACAAACTCCCGGTGGCCAGCTCCACAGCCGGATACTGCCAAGAGATTCTTCCTCCGCAATGGCGACAACGTCCTTTTAAAAACAAAAAACTTAGAAGCGGAAGATTGTCATACCAAGATATTTTCCGTCCGCACAAAGGGCAACGAGAACGTCCGCTCAAGCCTTCTTCGGTTCGCAGACGCCAAATTAAACAATTCAGAAAACTCCCGACTACAAGCCCGAAAATAAATACGAATATCAAATTTAAGTAAAACATAAATTTAATTTGTTTTTATATCTTTATAGAAAAATTTGACAATTTTTAGTTAATATTATTTTTTGATTTTATAAAATTTATTTTTTTCTAAAATCAAGAAGTATAACATGTTTCTAAAAAACAAATTATTTTGCCAATTTTAATAAATTCCGGAATTCCTTTTTCTCTTTTTCAACCTCTTCTCTGTGTTCTTTATTTAGGTCCTTGTTCTTAGTAGAAGGCATTACAACCAAGCCCCGCCGAATATACTTCAGGGCCTCAAATGGCTTGCTTTGCTGTAATTTTAATTTAGCTAATTCCTTATACGGAGTGATCATAAAAGAATTAAAATCAATAAGTTCTTGATAAATTAACTCGGCCCGAGGATAATAATGAGGGTCTTCTCGACTTAAAAGAGAATACACTCGCCCCGCGAAAAGTTTGAATTCATAATCCCAATTCTCTTTCTTTAAAGAGTTTATCTGATAAAGCAAATTTTCTCTTATTTGTTCCCGCTGTTTCCGGCTTTTAAAATTATGATAACAATTCAGGCCATGCCTTAAATACTCTTTTTTATAAAACCTGCTCCCCGAGTTTAAACTTAAACTCCTTTTAATGTTGTTAAGAACACGGGAGCAATTATCTTCTTGGCGGGCCTGAAAATAATAAAAATCCGCTCGCACCAAATTGAAATTATAAAAAAATATAAAAACGGAAAAAGACAAAAATATGAAAAACAACAATAAAAACCGCAAAAAAGGAGAGGTTTTAACTCTTATTTCGTTTTTTTCCACTTTGGAATTTAAATTATAACTCAAAATGAATAAAAAGGCCAGAAACAAATAAAAATACACATAAGTGGTAACACTGGAAAAACTGAATAAATTGTTAAAAAAATAAACGGACAAAGAAATTAATAAAAAGAAAACCAACCAAAAATCTTCCCCTTTCTCTTCTGCGCGCCCTTTTAAATAATTAAAACAACCATAAAGTATATAAAGAATAAAAGCCGTAAAAGCCAAGAATCCCAAAAGCCCGAAATGAAGAATGATGTCAAAGAACAAATTGTGCGCTCGATTGGGATAAGTATTAATACTTTCCTGAACTCCCCAGTCGCGATCATAATGCTTAGCAAAAATTTTATCCAGGGTATCGGGGCCATACCCCAATATTTTTCTTTTTAACTCCGCGCTTTTAAACTCCCGCCAAGCCGCGCTCCAATAATAAACTCTCATTTTTCCCGAGCCCTGTTGAAAATTGGTTAAATTTAAAACTCTTTGGGGAAATTGTTGAGAAAAAAAATTATCCCCGGACAATTTCTCTTGCGGAGTCTTAACAAAAACCAAGACAGTTAAACTAAAAACCATTAATAAAATTAACAAGAAAAATAAGATTCTCTTCTTTTTTGTTAATATTAAAAACAGGATCGCTCCGACGCAAGCGCCCAGGCCCAAAGCCAGCCAGGCGGAACGGCTTAAAGTCAAGAACAAAACATAAAACTGGAGAAGCAAGCTCGCCAATAAAACGATTTTAAACTTGAGTTTACGAACCAAAAACAAAAAAGCATAAACACTCAAGGGAATAACCATGGCCAAAAAATGCCCCAAAAAATTGGGTTGTCCCAGGCCGGAAAAAACCCTTCCTCCCCGGGGGGACTCGCTCCAGGACAAGGGATCCAAACCCAAATACTGCGCCCAGGCATACAAAGAAACTAAAACAGAGGAGGTAATTATTAAATAAATGCTCTTTTTGATCCGAACACTGTCTTTAAACAAAAAGATCAATAAAAGAAAAAACAATAAATAACTTAAAAAAGAGTAAAAGCCCTGCTGGCGGGAATAGCGACCCAAAAAGGCCAAATCCGGGGAAACGGAAAAAAAAGCGGAAAGGCCCAAAGATAGAACCAAAAAAAGGATTAAAAACAATATTTTTCCATCCCAAACAATTTTCCGCCCGCAATTCAGGACAAAAAACAGAAAGAAAAAAAGGGCCAATAAAAGAAAAACGCGGAAAAAAACCATCTTGGGGAGGGTAAAAGCGTTAAAACTGAAAAGATGCCAAGAAAAAAGAAGAGGAAGAAAAAAAACAATCATCCCCGTTAAAACCTCCGCGATTTTTTTGCTCTGCCGGCAAATCATAATCCTATTATAACATAGATTCTTTAATTAAAAACAATGGTTTCTATAAAAACTCCCCAAGCCCTTTACGAGCTTGGGGAGAATTTGTCTTAAAAAACCAAGAATAGTTTTATTGTTATTGAGTTGGCCAACTACTAAAATCATCACAAAGACTCGCACTTTCTTTATCAGAATCAGAAATACTATCTGGGGTGGCACAATGGGTACCGGCCTCCAAGTCGGCAACCTCGCTTCCTACACAATACATTATAACATAATCGGAACCATTGTCTGAATAATAACCATAATCCGCCTGACTATTTATATTACAATCACCGTCATCGGCCGGAGTGGGATTGTGAGGAACACTATCCATATATTCCCCTAAGTCCACGGTGTTCAAAGCCGCCCCCGAATTCTCAACAGGATAAGTACTGGATGAGGAATAATACATCTCTAAAGCGGTTTGCACCTGCTTAATATCGGACATTCTTCTGGAATCCCGGGCCTTTTCCCGAGCGCTGCTTAAGGCCACTACAGACATAGTAGCCAATAAACCGATAATGGCGATAACTACCAATAATTCGATCAAGGTAAAACCTTCTTCACTACTTTTGGAATGTTTAATAATTTTTTTCATAAGTCACCTCCTTTCCTCATTTCTTGTAAATAAATTTAACTTACAAGAAAGATGAGAAATTAATAATTAATTTTAATATATAAATAACTTTTGGCTGAATAATTTATATTTTTTCTAACGCTAAATTCCTTAGTTATCCACAATTATACCATAAATTTTAAGAGAAAACAATAAACTATTTCATTTTTAAAAAATCAATTCTTTCTTCGCCCACAAAACTTTCCAGCTTATAAACTAAAAACGCCTGAGAACCATCTGAGCTATAGTAATAATAATAATCCTCTTCAGCCAAAGGGTCTTGGGGCAGTTTATTAATATACTCCCCTTTTACCAAAATATCTTCCAATTCCTTAAAACATTTTTTAGTGGCCCCGAAATAATCCTGGGATTCGGCATTTAAGGATCCGCAAACCGGGTAACTCCCTTTTTGGTTATGATAAATTTGAAAAGCGGTCTTAACCCTGTTCATATCTTGCATTCTCCTTAGATTCCGGCTATTAACCACCATTTTTTTAAAATAAACCACCGAGGCAATGATTATAAAAAAAATGACAAATAAAACTATTACAACTTCCATATATCCGGTGCCTTGAGATTTCCTAAATTCTTTCAAAAAATTTTTTCTTTCTCCGAAAAAAATCATTTATTTTAATCTTACATCTGAGTGGCGGCGCTATACATGGGAAGAAGCACGGCCGCGACCATAATTCCCACTCCCAATCCCATCACCAAAACTATCAAGGGCTCCAATAAACTCATTAGATTATTGGTTAAATTGGAAAGTTCTCGATCATAAAAATCACTTATTTTATCCAAAACCAGACTTAATTTACCCGTCCTCTCTCCCACACTGACCATATGAGCTACCATTTCGGGAATAAATTCACTTTTCAAAAAAACGCCGGACATAGTGCTTCCCTTCTTTACATTTTCGGCCGCCTCCTTGAAGGTTTCTTTATAAATTTCATTGTCCACAATATCGGCCACTATTTCCAAACTTTTGGTAATTTGAACCCCTCCCAGAACAAGAGTTTTATTGGAACGGGCGAAACGGACCAAATAAATATATTGAAACAATTTTCCAAAGACCGGTAATTTCAATTTTATTCGATCTATATATCTTTTGGTTAATTTGTGTCGGGAAGCCGCTCTTATTCCTCCTATTAAAACCACTATTATCAACACAACCAGCCACCAAAAAGAAGTTAAAAAATCAGAGATGGCTATAATTACTTTGGTGGGCCAAGGAATGGAAGCGTTGGAGGAAACCAAAATTTCCGTAATTTTGGGAACCACCATCACCATCATTAAAATACCTATGCCTAAAAGACCCATAAATATCACGGCGGGATAGATCATAGCCCCTTTTACTTTGCTCATCATATCATAATTCCTCTCCATCTCATCAGCCAAATAATTCAAAACTTCGTCCAATTTACCGGCCGTTTCCCCGGATCTGATAACACTGACATGGAATTGGGGGAAAATTTTCGGCCTCTTGGACATGGCTTCGGACAGGCGCTCTCCCCCGTCCACTTCCTGGGCTATCTCCGAGACAACCATTTTTAAAGTTAAATTGTCGGTTTGTTCTCCGGCCACTTTTAAAGATTGAACCAAAGGCAGGTTGGCGGAAATCATTATTGAGAATTGACGAAAAAAAACCACTAAATCCTTGGTTTTGACCGGATTTAAAAGGGAAAGGAATCTAAATTCCAAACTATCCGACTTATCCGTTACGGAAACATCCTGAAGCCCTTTCTTTTGAGCTTTTTCAATAGCTTGTTTTTCACCAAAAGCTATTACCAAATCGCTTTCTCTTTTCCCCGCCGGGCTCTTGCCCTTATACCTAAAAATGGGCATAATATTTTAATTAATCCTTATATTAATTTAAATCCAAATCAAAATTCCACTTTCTGGCTTCCGCCGGATCCACCAAATCCTTGTCCACCAAATCCCGAATGGATTTTTCCATACTGATCATCCCCTCGGTCATATAATTCTGAATAACATTGTTTAGTTGATAAATATTATTTTCTCTTATTAAAGATTTAACCGGATTATTCACCAACAAAAGCTCGGTGGCCAAAGAGAATTCCTTTTCTTTGTTGGGGATTAATTTTTGAGCCAAAACCCCGATCAAAACATCCGCCAGAAAATAAGAGGCCCCTTCCCGGGAGCGACTCTTTTGCAGGGCGCTTAATATCTTTTCTATAGCCCGAACCGAATATTCCGCATCCATTTCCATGATCACCAAACAATTTCCGGCGGCTAATTCCAAAAGGAAAGGAACAGCAGAATCAAATTCCTCCCTCATTTCTCCTACATAAACCAAATCCACATCTTCTTCCAAGCAATTTAAAAGCCCTTCTTCATAACTTTTTACATCCCTGCCCACTTCCCTCTGGTTTATAATGCTTTTTTCATTGACAAACTGACGCTCCACCAGATTCTCCAAGCTTACTATGTATTTTTTCCGGTTTTGATTTATCTCCCGGATTATATTGGCAATAGTAGAGGTTTTTCCGGAGTTATTGGGGCCGGTAATAATTAACAAACCGGAATTATACTCAATTAATTTCGTAAAATTAGAGGGCAAATCCAAATCTTTCAAGTCCTTTATCTTCGGAGAAATATAATGAAAACTTACGCTGGGAAAACCCCTTTGATAAAATATATTTACCCGAAAGTTGCAATCCCCGAAAATATTTTTTACCGTTATTAATTCTTTTTCTTTTTTTAATTTTTCCCACTCTTCCCGGTTTAAAAAAGATTCAATAACGCTGTTTATTTTTTTCTGATCCAAGACCCCTTCCTCCTCCAGGGGTGTTAAACTGTTTTCTACTCTTAAAACCGGATAACTGCTTACGGTCAAATAAACGCTTCGAGCGTTTTTTTTGGCCGCTTCCCGCAAAATTTTATCCAAAAAAATAGATGAAGCCCCCATAAATCAAATTTAATTTATTTTTCATACTTTTCTACCAAATTCTTGATCTTACCCACCACTTCCGAGGGCATAAAATGGGCTTTAACCAAATAATCATCCGCGCCCAACTCAATTCCTTTATCTTTGTCCTCTTTTTGGCTTAAATTGGTTAAAAGAATTACCGGAATGTTGGAAGTTTCTTTTTTGCTTTTTAATTTTTTTAAAACTTCAAACCCGTCTAATTTGGGTAATTTAATATCTAACAAAATAATGTTGGGCTTCTCTTTTAAAGCCAATTCACACCCCTTCTCCCCATCCTCGGCTATGACCACATTAAAATTCTCCATCTCAAACTTGGTGGAATACATGCTCAACAAAAAAGAATCGTCTTCCACTAATAAAATTTTAATATCTTTATTTTGCATAAAAAAAACTAATTATTATTTATATTACTACCATTATATATTAAATAAAAACTACTGGCAAGAATAAATTTTTGATGTTTCAATCTAACTTTCAATTACCCGCAGAACTTCCTCAATGGTGGTTTTGCCTTGTAGGGCCTTAATGATCCCGTCTTGTTTCATATTTACAAAATCCTGGTCTTTTTTAATATCTTCTAATTTTAAAACTTGATTTTTGTCCACAATTTTATCTCTAATATTTTGGGTAATGTCCATAATTTCAATAATAGCGATCCTTCCTTTATAACCGGTTCCTCCGCAATGAGCGCACCCTTCTCCTTTATAAAAGGAAGAAGAAGATAAATTTTCCTTACCCTGAAAATCCTTTACTCTCTCTTTTAATGTTTCATCCGGAACCCTCTCAATTTCTTTGGCAACCTTTTTCAAAAACCCGGAGGGCAATTTAATTTTTTGGGAACACTTGGGACAAATCCTTCTAACCAAACGCTGGGCCGCCACCGCGCTTAAAGTGGATCCCAATAAATAGGGCTCCGCTTTCATATCTATTAATCGGGGCACGGCATCAATGGCATTGTTGGTATGAAGAGTGGATAAAACAAAATGGCCTGTTAGGCCCGTGTGAATACAAAGTTCCGCGGTTTCCGTGTCCCTGATTTCTCCCACCATTAAAATATCCGGATCCTGTCTTAAAAGAGAACGCAGGCCACTGGCAAAGTCATATCCGATCTCGGGCTTGACCTGAGATTGATTTACCCCTTTAACATTGTACTCAATCGGATCTTCTAAAGTGGCGATATTTACGGTTTCTTTATTTAAAATATCCAGGAGAGAAGCTAAAGTTGTGGATTTACCTGAACCCGTGGGTCCGGTTATTAAAAGGAGTCCGTAAGTTTTTTTAATATTACTCTTAATTATTTCCAAGGCGCGGTGTTCGTAGCCCAAATCTTCCAAAGCGGGAATCCCCTTGCCTAAATCCAAAATTCTCATTACTACCTTTTCCGTTCCTCTTAAAGGCATCACGGAGACACGAAAATCAATTTTCTTCCCGTCCACCACAATTCTGATTCTTCCGTCTTGGGGAATCCTGGTTTCATCGATCTTTAAACGAGATAAAACTTTGATTCTGCCCACCACGGAATTATGAATTCTTCTGGGTAAATTAAGGGAAGTTTTTAAAACTCCGTCGATCCTGTATCTTACCCGAGTCTCTTTTTCCAGGGGCTCTATGTGAATATCACTGGCACCTCCCTCAACAGCATGTTTGATAACCACGGAAACAATTTTAGCTACCGGTGCGGCTTCCACATTCTCTTCTCCGGACTCAATACTCTCCACATCTTCCTCGGCAAAACTCAATCCCCCACTCTCCTGTTTTTCCTTATCAGATTGCACCTCCAAAGCGGAAGAAACTTCACTCTCCAGATTACGATATTGTTTAAAAAACTTATCAAAGCTTGCCTGGGAAATTAAATAATACTCCGGTTTTAAATTCTTGCTTTGGGCTAAAAAATTAATCGCCTCCACCGCCTTGGAATTATAAGGATCCACCATTCCCACTTTTATAGTCTTGTCTTCTTGTTCAAAACAAATTATTTTATAATTCCCCGCTACTTCACTGGGGATAATCTCCAAGGATTCATTATCTATAGTTTCTTCTGTTAAATTTTTATAAGGCATTTCCACCACTTGGGCTCGATATTCCACTATTTTTTCTTTGTCCATCCCTCTTTTTTCCAAAATCTGAAAAATATCCCCTTCTTCTTTCTCCACCAAATCCGCGATTTCCGAATAATCGCTTTGAGTGATCTCCTTCTTCTCTAATAATAAATCCAACAACTTTTTCTCATTGGTTTTCATAAAAAATGATTTATTCCTCTTCTAAGGTTTTAAAGGGATTTTTGTTTTCTTCAGAAAAATTTTTAGGCGCAAAAGAATTTTTCTTTAAATTTTTTACTTTTTTTTGGTCAAAAAAATCCACTTTTATTTTATCCTCGATTTTATCTCCTGTTTCTTTATCTCCTGTTTCGGGGGAATGATCACTCACCTTAACAGGCCTTAGATCAAGATATCCCGAACTTATGATCCCCAAAAAAGAAACAAGAATTACGAAAAAAACGACTATCAAGATCAAAGGAGTAATTATTTTGTTATTTTTTTTATTGCTCATATAAATAATTAAATTATTATTTCAAATAATAGGTGCTTAATTCTAACTTTACTATTCTGGACTTGGGGGCAAAATCAATTCCGTTAACATCCAATATTCTAATATTATTCTCTAAAGTGTCCAGAAAATTTCTTAAAGAATAATAATTAACCCCGGCCACGGACATATTAATAGAATATTCTTGCACACCTAAATTTAAAAGAGGGTCTTTCTTTTCTTCTTGGCTGGAAGTGGCTTTTTTATTGACACTTATTTCCTTTAACATCAAATTATTTTTATCCACTAAATGATTGAGCTCGGAAAACAATTCTTCTCGGTTGTATTTATTCGGAAGCATGGAAACAATTTTTTCTTTCTCCGACGAAGAAATTTTTCTATAAGATTCAATATAATCATTTAAATTGTTCAATTTTTTTTGTTTGGCCGAGAAAAGATTCTTGTGCTCTTCTTCGTATTCTTTGATCTCCTTGTTTATTTTTTTATACTCGGGATAAAGAAAAAAGGAAAAACTTAAAATCAACACCAATAAAATCAACAATAAAACCAACCAATAAAAATAATGAAGCAAAAAATCATTTACTTTTTTTAATAAATTTTTATTTTCTTTCTGGGAAGAATTTTTTGAAGTAAACATATTATTTTTTATTGATAATTAGTAAAAATAAAAGGCGATTTTAAAAACAAATTAATGGAAAAAGAAACCATTCTTCCTCCTTCCGTGGGCTTAGAACTGACTTGCTTTACCCAAGCATTGCGCACAAACTCTTCTTCGTTTAAAAATTCTTCTATTTGAGCTTCCACCGCCTCTATGTCGTCAGCTCGGGCTTCCAAGGTATATTCACCGCTCAAATTTCCGGAAAAACCGCTATAATGAACGGAGGACAGAGTATGATCTTCTAAAAACTGAAAAAAATTATTCCAATAAATGTGTTCATCAATCAAAATTTCCGCTCCCTCCACCTTTTTTTGAAAAGGAAGAACTTCCTTGTTTATTTTTTCTTTAGTGTTTCCGATGTTTTGATTCAAGGCACCCACATCATACTTCTCCGCCATCTCTTTTTTTGTATTCTGAAGATTTGTTTTGCCTCGCCAGAAAATAACTCCATAAGAAATAACAACCAAGATCAAACAAAATATTAAGGCAGAAAAAATAATACTCAAACCTTTGTACCAATCAAAAACATTCGCCATCTCTCCTCCTATTAAATTCATTCTCAAAGCACCTTTAGAACTTTTGTTTTTATCCGAAGACTTGCTCTCCTCTCCGGAGTTTTGTTTTTTGTTGTTTAAAAAATTTGGCATATAAATATAATAAATTTATTTTATCTCTCTCATGGCCGACCCTATGGCCACGGCCAATCTGGGGCCTACTTCATTAAGCGTTGGCTCTAATTCTTTGAGGTGGGAAATATTATACCAGGGGTCGCCCAACATCACATTTTTATTCAAATTATCGGCAATATATTTGGTTAAATTAGGCAAAAAAGAAGATCCTCCGGTTAAAATTACGCTTTCTATTTCTTTTTCATTATTGTTTTCAAAAAGATTGACCACATATTTAATTTCATCCACTACCGGTTTTAAAGTTTTAATAATGGCTTCCGGGATAGCTTCGTCCTCTCCTTCGGAATCATTAGAGCTCACTCCCAAATCATATTTAAATTGCTCCGCCCTCTCCAAACTTATATTAAGATTTTCACTGATAGATTCAGTAATGGCATAACCCCCGGAATCAACACTACGATTAAGAACCGGGATCTTCTTTTTAATAACTGAAATGTCGGTATTAAACATACCCATCTCCACAACCATAACCACCGAATCCTCTTTTAAGGCCAAAGATCTGATCAAAGAAAAAATTTCGGTTTCTAAACTTAATAAATTAAGGGGGAGATTCTTAAAAATATTAATATACTTTTCAATCATCTTTTTGGGAGAACCGGTTAAAAAAATTTTGATATTTTCTCCTTTTTTGTCTTCCTTTATTATTTGCCAATCCAATGTCATATCTTCCAAGGAGGTGGGAATAACTTTCTTGGCCTCCCGCTCCACGGCGGAATCAAGGTTATTTTTATCTACATCGGATAAATTGATCACGGAAGAAAAAACGGCCGAAGTGGGCAAAGTAGCTATGGCATTTGAACTCTTAAACCCTCCTTCTTTGTATATTTTATCAATTAAACCGGATATATATTTTGAGTCAAAATTCTTTTTCTTTCCTATTTTTTTCTCTTCACTAAAAGCATAATTTACTAAAGAAGTTTTTTTCCCCTCTTTTTTTAGTTCCACCATTTTTATAGAAGAACTGCCTATATCTATGCCCAAATAACTTTTTTCTGAAGAAAATAATCCCATATGTTTGTAAAATGCTAATTTTGTTATTGCCAAAAATTAGACTTTAAGATAAAATAAATTTAAGAATCAAGAATAATTAAATTATACCATAAAATTACTCTGTCCACAATTATAGCAAAAAATTAATTTTATTCCAATATTAAATTCTATATTTATGAATCTATCCAACTTCTTGTTCAAATATAAAAAATTTTTACTAATTGCGGGTTTTATAGCTTTTATTTTGGGAGTGGGTTATTTGATTTATTTTGTTTTTTTCTACACCCCTCCCCGGGTCCCGAGTGAAAAAGAACCGTCACCCACCACCACTCCGGCGCAGTTTCCTAAATCCGAGGAAGAAGAAAAGTTATCCACAACCACCCCGCCGGAAAAAATTCCGGAGGCGGAACAAAAAGAGGAAGAAGAAAAAATAGATGAAGTCGCTCGCGGAGGACCGACCAAAACTTCTAAATTAAACGATGACCCCGCTCTTAAGCCGGACTTGAGCCCGGATGGTTCGGAAGTAAGATATTACAATCAAAAAAATGGAAAATTCTATCGTATAAACGAAGAAGGAGAGGCGGAACTATTAAGCGACCGAGTTTTTCATGAAGTGGAAAAAATAAATTGGTCTCCTGCCGAAGATAAGGCCATTTTGGAATATCCGGATGGTTCTAATATTATTTATGATTTTGAATCCGAGAAACAAATTTCTCTTCCCAAACATTGGCAGGACTTTGATTTCTCTTCCAATGGAAAAGAAATTGTGGCGGAAAGCATTGGAATGGATCCGGATAATCGGTGGTTAATTGTAACCGATAATAAAGGGGGAAAAAGAAAAGCTATTGAAAAAATCGGGGAATATGACGATACGGTTTACCCTGAATGGTCTCCCAATGAACAGATTATAGCCATGTATACCAAAGGCAAAGATTTTAATCGACAAGAAGTTTTCTTTTTGGGTAAAAACAAAGAAAATTTTTCCTCCACGATCGTGGAAGGAAGAGATTTTCGTCCCAAATGGTCTAAAAAAGGAGACAAACTTCTTTACAGTGTTTACTCTTCCAATAATGATATGAAACCCAAATTATGGACGGTAGACGCCGAACCAGGCAAAATCGGACAAAATCGAAAAAGTTTGAATATTAATACTTGGTCAGACAAATGCGCCTTTGCCAGTAATGAAGAAATTTATTGCGGAGTACCGGAAAATTTGGAAGAAGGAAGCGGATTGTTCCCGGAGTTGGCCGCCCAAACCCAAGACAAACTTTACAAAATTAATACCCAAACCGGACAAAAAGAATTAATCGCCGTTCCCGATAAGGAAATAAATATTTCCGACTTAAATGTAACCCCTCAAAAAGATAAACTTTTTTTCAAGGATAATTTTAGCGGAAATATTCATCAAATCGATTTGAAATAATGTCGGATAATCTCAAGGAAATTTTTTGGGATTTGATCTTCCCCCGGGAGTGCGTTTTTTGCGGAAAAGGAAAAAATTGGATTTGCAATAACTGTTTTTCCCGGCTTGATTTTAGAAAAAGGCAAATTTGTCCTCTTTGCGGTTCCCTTTCCCGGGAAGGCAGACCGTGTTTAAATTGTTTACCTCAAACAAATTTAGACAAAGTCTTGGTGGCCGCTGATTATAAAGATGAAAAAATTCAATATTTAATAAAACTTCTAAAATACAGATTTATCAAAGACATCGCCTACTATTTGAGTGATTTTATCACTCTTTTTTTGTCTCAATATCAGGAAAAAAACCCTAAAAAAATATATAATCCCTCAACCACTTATCTAATTCCCGTCCCCCTGCATAAAAAAAGATATAATTGGCGAGGATTTAACCAGACTGAATTTATTGCGGATAAATTATCAAAAAACCTGGGGCTGGAAAACAAAAAAAATTGCCTGCTTAGGAAAAAATATCAAAAACCTCAAACCAAGTTCCAACGAGAAGAAAGATTGAAAAACATGGCCGGATCCATGACCTGGCAAGGCCCGGCTTGGGAAAAAGAAAAAATCATCCTGGTGGATGATGTAACCACTACCGGCGCCACTTTGAACGAGGCCGCCAGAGCTCTAAAGGCGGCCGGGGCGCGTCGAGTAGAGGCTTTGGTGATAGCCAGAGAATAAATAATACAAAAAAACAAACTATACCTTTTTTATTTTTATATTATAAAAAATAAATTAAATTCCAAATTTGCTAAAATTAATTTTCAGCACCCTTGAATTGCTTCCGATACCCCGGATAATTGACTCTATTGTTTAATACTGCGCTTTTATTTTTTGTTTTAGTGCTTGCAGTATATTTATTTTTCTGAAAAACAATATCAAAAAAATCATCTTTGCCAAAAAGAGATTTTTTATTTTTTCCAATCTTTTCTTCTATTATTGGTAAAAATTTTTTATTTATCTCATAACCAATTGAATTTCTGCTTAATTCTTGCGCTACTTTTGTGGTTGTTCCGCTTCCTAAAAACGGGTCAAGAATATTCTCTCCGACAAAACTAAACATTTTTATAAGCCGTCTAGGTAATTCTTCCGGAAACATCGCAATGTGGCCCCCGTTTTGTTTTTCACCGGCAAAATTCCAATGGCCGGTAAAATATTTTCGCCACTCCTCATTGGTCAATTTTGATTTTTCTTTTACGGCTTGAGAAATATTGTCTTTATTTTTTCCCAATTTTTTAAATAAAAGAATAAATTCATAATCAATGGCGATATGACCGTTTCGCGGATAAGGATATGAGCCCATAACCGAAGCTCCGCCACTTGTATTCATAGTTGTCATTTTCTGCCAAATAATAGCACCCATATAGTCAAAACCAATTGACTCGCAAAACTTTATAATTTCTGTTCTAATGGGAATTATTTTATATCGACCATAAGTAACTGCTCTGGCAAATTGATCGCCTATATTAATACAAAGACGACAACCCGGATTTAAAACCCTATAAGACTCAGTCCAAATCTCATTTAATTTTCTAATATAATCTTCATAATTATCATGAAAACCTATTTGATTTTTGTCACCATAATCTTTTATTTGCCAATATGGAGGTGAAGTAACCACAAGATGAACCGAATTATCTTTCAGCTCGGTCATATTTCTTGAGTCCCCAATAATTATTTTATGTTTAGTTGACATATTTAATTTGATAATTCACTAACATCAATATTTAATCCGCTTTTTGTTTTGTCATAATAAATAATTTTTGCTTCAATATTTTCCTTTAATGACTTTTTTGTTTTGTAAGTAATAGGTTTTATAGAAACAGCGTCATTACCAATAAAACCATCTATACCCTTAGACTCTTCCTGCGGGGTTGATAATTTATATTCTTTGTCTTTAATGTCAGCCACCTTTTTAAGAATAGCCTCTTGAAATCTTAAACCGACAAAAGTTTTTTCCAATACCAAATTTTCTACCCATTTTTTAATCATTTCTTTGTCTATTTTTTGGATAGCTTCTTTTAAATTATTAACCATCTCATTGATTTTTTCAGAAGCATTTTCTATCGCTTCCGGATTTTTCCTTAAATACCAATTCTTCCAACCTTCATAAGTTTTCTCCGGACATTCTTGAATTAATTCTGAAAGCTGACCAACCACTTTAGGTCTTGTTCCCTGGGAATTTTGGTTTGCCAAATTCAAAATTTGGGTTGTATAGCGAGGGAATTCTTCTGTTTCGCCAACTAATTCCTGTATTAACTCCTCATTTTTTATCTTTATAATCATACAAAATTAATTAATTAATTTTAGTTTATCATTTTTCATCAAAAAAGCCAATTAATAAATTGGCTTTTAGATAAATAGAAATTTTGTTTTACCAGCGGATAAGCAGGGGTTTACCCCTACGCTCCGCTCCGGGGCATAAACTTCTCATCCCTTTCCCTAATAATGCGGAGAGG
>CAZXUK010000002.1:0-10638 GCA_964644045.1 uncultured Gammaproteobacteria bacterium | reverse complement strand
ACGCTCCGCTCCGGGGCATAAACTTCTCATCCCTTTACCTAATAATGCGGAGAGGGAGGGATTTACCCCTACGCTCCGCTCCGGGGCATAAACTTCTCATCCCTTTACCTAATAATGCGGAGAGGGAGGGATTTACCCCTACGCTCCGCTCCGGGGCATAAACTTCTCATCCCTTTACCTAATAATGCGGAGAGGCAGGGATTTACCCCTGCGCTTCGCTCCGGGGCATAAACTTCTCATCCCTTTACCTAATAATGCGGAGAGGCAGGGATTCGAACCCTGGGTCCCCGCGAAGGGACAACGGTTTTCAAGACCGTCGCATTCGACCACTCTGCCACCTCTCCATAAAATATATGCTCTAATACTTTAAATTGTTAAGTTGGAAAAGGAATCATAATTACCGTATTCTGTCCGCCGTAGAGGCAGGCACCTCTCCACTTAAAATAAGTATTGGCGGAGAGGGAGGGATTTACCCCTACGCTCCGCTCCGGGGCATAAACTTCTCATCCCTTTCTATGTTAATGCGGAGAGGGAGGGATTCGAACCCTCGGTACCCGTTAAGGTACAACACCTTAGCAGGGTGCCCCGTTCGACCGCTCCGGCACCTCTCCATAAATAATGTGCTATAACACTTAAATTATAAAAAATAGAAAACAAACTTATACTTACCGCATTCTGTCCGCCGAAGCGGCGGGCACCTCTCCATGAAATATATGCTCTAATACTAAAAATATTAAGTTAGAAAAAGGAACTTTAACTACCGCATTCTGTCCGCCGCAGAGGCGGACACAAATAAAAAAACCCGTAAGGGAGTTGTTTCTTGGGATTTTTAAACTTTTTTGCTATAATAAAAATATATAAAATTAAACCAATTATGTCAAACTAAATTCAAAAATATGGAAAAAGAAAAAAACCAAACCGATAATTCTCTTCAAACAGATAATTCTTCTCAAATCAGCTGGGAGATTCCGGAATATCAAAAACCTCCTCGGGGGAAAGCTTGGTATATTTTGGCCTCTATTTTGGCCCTTTTTATGTTGGGTTACGCTTTTTATAATCAAAACTTTCTTTTCGCCCTGCTGATAATAATAGCGATTATAGCCATAGTTTTAAATGAAAAAAGAGAAGCCGTAAAGGTTCAAATAAACCTAACTGAAAAAGGTGTCTGGGTGGGAAAAAATTTTTATGATTATGACGAAATCAAAGATTTTTCCATTGTTTATAAACCGGAGGAAGAAACTAAAAAATTATATTTTGAATTCAAAAACACCCTGAAGCAAAGATTGTCCCTCCCCTTGGAAGACAGAAATCCCGTTAAAATAAACGAATTTTTGTCTCAATATTTGGAAGAAGATTTGGACAGGGACGACCCCCCTTTGTCAGAAGAATTGGCCCGTTTATTCAGATTATAAAAAAATTCTCAAAACTTGACTCTCGGTCAAGTTTTTGATTTGATATAATTTATAATTCGCCCTCATAGTTCAGCCGGATAGAACGTCGGCTTGCGGAGCCGAAGGTCAGAGGTTCAAGTCCTCTTGAGGGCGCCAATATTTAAAAAAATCAATTTTTATAAAATTGGTTTTACCCGGCAGACGCCGGGTAACCCCGCGAATGCGGGGCAAGTCCTCTTGAGGGCGCATTTTTAAAAATCTCTTAAAAATATGAACTGGACAAGTTCTCTGAGTGAAATTCCGGGCCTGGGCCCCACTACAACCGCTCGCTTTAAAAAATTGAGAATTGAAAATCTTAAGGATTTGGTTTTTCATTTTCCTTTTCGCTATGATGATTTCAGTCATTCCCAAAAAATAAAAGATGTACAAGAGGGAGAAGAAGTAAATATAGTGGGAAAAATTGAATTGATCCAAAATAGACGGAGTAAAAACAAAAAAACAAACCTAACCGAGGCCTTGATAAAAGACGAAACCGAGGAAATAAAAGTGATTTGGTTCAATCAAGCTTTTTTGACTCAAAACTTAAAAATAGGAAACAAAGTATCTTTAACCGGAAAAATTAAAAATAACCTGGGTGTGCTAACCCTGGTTTCCCCGAATTATGAAAAAATTACTCCCCGTTCTCCAGCCGTCCACACCCAAGGAATTGTTCCCCGCTACCATACCACGGAAAAGCTAACTTCCAAACAAATCAGATTCGCCCTAAAATCAATCCTTCCTTTGATAAAAAAATCCTCGGACTGGCTCCCCGAGGAGATCAGGGAAAAACTAAATTTACTCCCCCTGAATCAAGCTCTAAAACAAATACATTTTCCTCAAAACTTTAAAAAACTGGAAGAAGCCCGCAGGCGCCTTTCTTTTGATGAGCTTTTCCTACTCCAATTAAAATCTCAAATCGCCAGAAGAGAAATAAAAAATTCTCAAGCGGAAGCAATGGAATTCAAAGAAAAGGAAATCCAAAATTTTGTTAAAAGTTTGCCTTTTCAACTTACCACCGCCCAAAGAAAAAGCGCCTGGGAAATTATTCAGGACTTGGGAAAAAAACAACCCATGGTCCGGCTTTTGGAGGGTGAAGTGGGTAGTGGCAAAACTTTGGTGGCTGTTTTGACTATGTTAAATACCGCTCTAAACAACAAACAATCCGTTTTAATGGTGCCCACGGAAATACTGGCGGAACAACACTTTAATTCCATTTCCAAGCTTCTTGAGGATTTTCCCCGAATAAAAATAGGTCTTGTAAGCAGAAGCGCGCAAAAAAGCCGACCTCAAAAATTAACTGAAAATCAAAACAAAAAAGAAAAAATAAATAAAATGGCGCAAGAATGCCAGATCATAATCGGAACCCATTCTTTGATTCAAGAGAAAATATTTTTTTCCGACCTGGATTTAGCCGTTATAGACGAACAGCATCGTTTCGGGGTGGAGCAAAGAAAAACCTTAATCCAAAAATCCGGAGACAAAAACACTATTCCCCATCTGCTTTCCTTGACCGCCACCCCTATTCCCCGCACTCTGGCCCTGGGGCTTTTCGGAGATCTGGACATTTCCTTGATAGACGAACTCCCCCAAGGCAGAAAAAAAATCATAACCAAAGTGGTGCCGGAAGAAAAAAGAAATAAGGCCTACAATTTTATTAGGGAAAAAATAGAAGAGGGAAGGCAAGTTTTCTTTATCTGCCCCCTTATAGATCCTTCAGATAAATTGGAAATAAAATCGGTACGGGAAGAGTATAAAAAACTAAAGGATGAAATTTTTCCGAACAAAAAAATCGCTCTTCTGCACGGAAAACTCAAACCCTCGGAAAAAGAAAAAATTATGAAGGATTTCCTAAACCATCACTATGATATTCTGGTTTCCACTTCAGTAGTAGAGGTGGGAGTGGATATCCCCAATGCCTCAATTATGGTCATAGAGGGAGCGGAAAGATTCGGCTTGGCTCAACTGCATCAATTCCGGGGACGAGTGGGAAGAGGGGAACATCAATCCTATTGTTTTTTATTTACGGATAAACAATCCCAAAATACCCGGGAAAGACTTTATTCCTTAGAAAAAAATCAAGACGGATTCGCCCTGGCAAAAACGGATTTAAAGTTAAGGGGATCGGGCAATATTTTCGGCACCTCCCAAAGCGGTTTTCCGGAATTAAAAATAGCCGATCTTTTTGACTATAAATTAATGAAAGAAGCGCAAGAAGAAGCGCAAAAACTGATCAGTAAAGACCCGAATCTAAACACGCTTCCGCGCTTAAAAGAAAAATTTGAAAATTGGAAAAAAAACATTCACTGGGAATAAATAAAATCAGTTTTGTTTAAATAAATTTATTATTTCGCTAATTTTAGATATTTTTATCAACTCTAATTTTGATTCTTTTACTTTAACTTCGGGAATAATCGCTTTTTTAAAGCCCAGTCGTTCCGCCTCTTTTAATCTTTCTTCCAAATTTGCCACTTTTCTCACCTCTCCTCCCAGACCCACTTCCCCTAAAACAATCCTGTCCCTATCAATTACCTGATTCAAAACAGAGGAAACAACAGCCAAACAAATCGCCAAATCCAAGGAAGGGTCCTTGGCTTTTAGTCCTCCGGCCAAATTAACCACCACATCTTGATTTGCCAAATTCACTTTGGTGCGCTTGGAAATAACCGAAGTTAAGATCTGAAGTTTATTTACATCAATTCCCGACGCTTTTCTTTGCGGATAACCAAATAAAGTTTTACTCACCAAAGATTGAACATTTACTAAAAAGGGGCGGGTTCCTTCCCGAATACAGCTTATTACCGATCCGGATACCCGCGCCCCGGGCTCTCCCAAAAATGCTTGGGAAGGATTTTTGACCTCCTGAAAACCGGAACCGGTCATTTCAAACACTCCGATTTCGTTAACCGAACCGAAACGATTCTTAACCGCCCGCAAAAGGGAATAATTATGATTTATTTCCTTCTCCAAATAAACCACCGTATCCACAATATGCTCCAAGGTTTTAGGACCCGCTACTTGCCCGTCCTTGGTAACATGGCCGATAATTAAAACCGTGACGTTATTTTTCTTGGCCCATTCCAAAAATTTAACCGTACACATACGGATTTGGCTCACACCTCCGGCTTCGGAATCAGATTCTCCCGAATAAACAGTTTGAATAGAGTCCACTATAACCAAGGGAGGAACTGTTCGGGATAAACCGGCTAAAATTTTATCCACATCGGTTTCACTCATAAATTTAATCTTTTTTAAAAGACAATCCAATCTCTCCAGGCGAGTCTTAATTTGGTAGCCGGATTCTTCCCCACTGATATAAACTATTTCTGAAGCGGAGTCGCCCACCTTGTCTGCTATTTGGGCCACTAGGGTGGATTTGCCTATACCCGGCTCTCCTCCCAATAAAACCAAAGAGCCGGGAACCAACCCGCCGCCAAAGACACGATCCACCTCTTCTATTTCAGTTTTTAACCGGGACTGATCTTCCGTCTTAATTTTTTCCAGATCCAGAATTTCCGCCGGTTCTCCGATGTTTTTATCCCCCTTCCTTCCCTCTCCGGTAACTGTTTCCGACTGCAGGGTTCCCCATTTTCCGCACTCTAAACAACGCCCATTCCATTTAGGGAACTGGGCGCCGCAATTAGAACAAACATATAAATTTTGATGTTTTTCAGCCATATTAATCCAATTCCATTTTGATTATTCTTTTTAACTCTGTTTCGCTTAATTTCCCCAAAATCTCTTGTTCGTTAATATAAAAATAAGGGACGCCGGGCAAGCCCAGATCATTCGCTTCTTTGATGTTTTTCATAATCAAATTGTCCACTTCTTTTTTTTCATAACAATTTTGAAATTCTTCCTTGTTTGCTCCGGTTTGACGAGCCAAATTAATGAATCTTTCTTTTCCGAATTCTTTTTCCGCTTGGGAAAGTAAATTATGATATTCCCAATATTTCCCTTGCTGCTCGGCGCAACGAGCGGCTCTGGCCGCCCGCCAAGAAAAGGATTCTTTGTCGTTTTCGGGAAAATCTTTACGAATTAACCTCACCTTACCGAGGTATTCTTTCTTGATCAACTCCCTGATCATTTCTTCCTGTTCCGCGCAAAAACTACAAGCAAAATCGGAATATACCACAATTGTAACTTGACTATCTTTATCTCCCCGGGAAGGATCGGAGGAGTCCAGAACCGGACTGGTAACTTTTTCACCCAATTCGGGGTTCCTGGTTATAAACATATCCTTATTCTTTCCGTTTGTTTCCCGGGTATAATCATAATAATTACGATAATCAGATTCAGTTTTTTCTTTTTCTGTTTTATCAAAGGCGGAAACGGAAAAATTATCCTGATTTTGTTCCCACGAAAAAAATTGAAAATTATCCAAATAAAGAAAAGAAAATTGAAAAAATAGATATAATAAAAACACGCTTCCCAGGGAAGCTAAAACGAAGATCTTGGTGGAAAAATTGTTTGTTCCCAAAAATTTCATAAAATTATTGTTATTGCCATTCGGCTCTATCCACTTTCCAAGAATCTCCTTGCTTAATAAAATCAAGGGTCAAATCCTGATAAAAAACCTTATCCTCTTTCCCTTCCTTACTTTCTATTCTTTGGGTCTTGACCAAAGCTCGGGCCTGACCGGCGTCGGGATTAAATTTTTCTACTTGGGATGTAACCGCCTTGCTTAAAATTCCGTAATAACTCTGGGAATATTCTTCTTCCAACTGCTTCTTAATATAATCTTCCGCCCACTTCTTCATGTCTTCGCTCATAAAAATTTTTAAATCCTTAAGATTATCATATTGGGATTGATTGGAATAACTTCCGAATCTTTCGGCAAAAGAAGAGGCCAGCTTCTTCAGGTCGGTCTCCGTAAACGAGGCCTTGTCGGAAAAATTCGACTGTTCTTCCGGTGGAGTAACTTCAAAACTTGGAGTTTCTTCTTCTTTGGAGGTTTTACTCTGCTTTTCTTCACTCGAAGGAAGCTGCTCTTGCTCCTGAGAGGTCTTTTGCGGAGAGGTGTCAACTTTCTTTTGGGAAAAATCATAAAAAAACAAAAAATAAACGATCAAAACTATTAAAATCAACAAAACAAACATTAATATAAAAAATATTAAACTTTTCTTCTTTTCTTCTTTTTGTTTTTCCTGATTATTGTTCAATTGAGGCATATTTTTATTATAAATTATTAATTATTAAATATCCATGTCCTGGGGAGCTTGAGGAGCTTGTTCTTTTTCCTCTTCTCCGCCCTCGTTATCATCTGTCAATCCTTTTTCCCGGGCGAATTCCTTCTTGGCCTCCTTGATCTCTAAAAGCTGTTCGGGGTCAGAGGTTATAATCTGGTCTTCGCTATAAGAAGCCACTACCTTAATAGCGGCATGTTTGTTGCCCGCAAACATAATTCCCTCTCCCACTCCGGATTCCAGGAGCAGGTACTTTTCCCCCTCGGTTAACATAAAAGTTTTCTGGATTAAGTCTATGGCCGCCGAGGACTGTTTTAACAAAAGCTGCAAGGAAGAGTTGGTAACAATGGCCTGACCATATTCTGAAGTTAAAAAATCATTCACATCCTGGGTGATGGTAGTCACTCCCAGATAGTATTTTCGGCATCTTTTTACCAAAGAAAAAATAAATTTAGCGCTTTCCTCATGTTGCATTAACCACCAGGCCTCATCAATAGCCAAAATCCTTTTTTTCATCTCCGATCTGACTATGTTCCAAATATAATTTATAATAGTATAAATGGCCATGGGTCTTAACTCATCTTCCAGGTCTCGGACCGAAAAACAAATCAGTTGATTGTCTGTCTCCACATTGGTGGGATTATTCAACAACCCGGAAAAAGTTCCTTTAGTATATTTCTTTAACCGCAAAGCCAAGTCCGCCCCTCCTTCCATACCTTCCAATACATCCTGAAGATCCTGCATAATAGGAGCTTCCACTTGAGACAGATCCGCCTCCGGAGTAATATCTTTCTTGGCATAAGTCTCCAAAAGAGCCCTATCCATAATTGAATCCTCATCATGACTTAAATCCCCCACCATTAATTTAATTAAACCCTTTACGGTTATTACCGCGCTCCTGATAATATCTTCGGGGCGGGCGTTTCCCCCGATTGCCCGGGGCAGGTCAAAAGGATTAAGTTTTTCCTCGCTGGAAAGAGAAAGATTGATATAAGTTCCGCCCACGGCATCGGATAAATGTTTATATTCCCTCTCCGGGTCAATCACTATAATTTCGGTCCCCATCATCAAAGAACGTAAAATTTCCAATTTGATGGCATAACTCTTCCCCGCTCCGGAGGTGGCAAAAACCACCGTATTGGCATTTGGCAAACTGAAACGATCAAATAAAATCAAACTGTTATTGTGGCGATTAATTCCGTATAAAATACCGTTATCACTGGTTAAATCACTGGAGATAAAAGGAAAAGAGGAAGCGATCGGAGAAGAATTCATATTAAAGGTTATATAAAGCTCATCATTACAAAGAGGCAAGGTGGAATTAAAGCCCTGCTCGGCTTGAAAGAAAACTTTTTTGGAATAAACCAACTTGGAACCAAAAATATCTTC
This sequence comes from uncultured Gammaproteobacteria bacterium, assembly GCA_964644045.1. Classification (GTDB taxonomy): domain Bacteria; phylum Patescibacteriota; class Patescibacteriia; order Patescibacteriales; family JAGXOH01; genus JAIOTG01. The sequence goes on along the minus strand of CAZXUK010000002.1, from coordinate 2,636 downwards.
AATTCTTACAGTCAAACGATCCAGCTCTTCTTTGGTATTAGTGTAAATGGTTATATACAGACCAAACTGAAAGAATTTTTCTATCCCCTGGGTTAGGGCGTCTCTCAAAGACTCTATATCCCGTAAAGCGGTTTCCGTAATAGGATCCCGAGCCGCTCCTTTTTCGGAATCGGATATGATTTGGGCTTCCAGGGCTCCCACTTTCTTTTTTAATTGTTTTAAAATAACAGCGGTATTAACGGGATAATAATACATGGTAATATCAAAAGTTTCGTTCAGATTAATAATGGGAGCAAACCAGCCCACGCTGATATACCGGGGATAACCGACTACAAAAATAGTCCGAACCAATTTATCGTTTAGCTTAAGATAATCATGGGTAACCTGCACTCCGGAAGGAGCTATTAAATCATTTACAGATAAAACCCCTCGCCTAAAGGCCTTTTCCTCTTCAATTACCTCCTTAATGGATTCGGCCTTCTTTTCTTCCTCGGAAACTCGAGAATGTTCTTTTTTTTGATCTTTTGTTTTTTTCTTTTTAGAAAACATTTGATTATTCTTTCATTCTTAAATTTTTTATCTCGGTCATTCTTTCCTGGGAAAAAGTATCCGGGTTGTAAGTGTTATAAAACAATTCGATAATACTTTGAGTATCCATTCTTGTCGCTTTCAAGCCGATGGAAGATAAAGCGCTCATAACATTATCCACTCTCATATCCAGTTCATTTTTATATCTTTGAAATTTTTCGTGTTTTAATTTGACCAAAGCCCGGGGACGCAAAGACTCTTTCAAGGATTGAAAAAAACTTTTGTGTTCATCTGATAAAGGGTTATAGGGAACGCAAATAAAAAATTTCTTGTTCATTATATTGCCCATGGAAACCAATTCCTGGACATATTGTATATATTCCCGGGTTTGCATTTTTAAAAGCTCATTGGTTTGTTCTTTTTCTTTCTTTTCCAAATCGCTAATGTATCCTTCAATATTGAATTGTCGGGATTGAACCAAAATCTGGAGAGGAAAATCAATATTGTTCAAAAAACTGACATAAGAAGAAATAATAGCATTCTGCTCCTCTTCGCTTTTTAAAGCAAAATTAATACTGGAAACCAAAAGAATGGCCCTAACCGTGTTATCTTTCACCACCACCGTATCCTCTTTTATTTCCGCAATATCCAAAAATTTCTGGGTGGAAACATTTGTTTTGCCGCTTACTTTGTCTTCGTCTTTGCCCATATTTTAAATTTTTTAAGATTTATTTTTCTTCTTGCTTCCTTTGTAAATACCCTGGGTATCAACCACCAAGGCCAACTCGCTCAGGCGGGAGGGGGCAAGCGATTCTCTGGCGAATTTTTCCTTCTCTTCCCCTTTAACAACTTTCTCTATTTCCGCTTCCTTGATCTCTTTTCTATGGTTCCAAACCCTAAAATTGGCTCTTCTGCTGGTTTGGATAAAATTCAAAACAAAAAAATGAAAAGGCCGACCGTTTATTTTAATAAAAGCAAAAGTTACGGATACCACAAGAACAAACACGCTCACCGCCACAAATATCCAAAAACTGAAAATCTTATAAGAAATACCGATTAAAATACAGCCGGCCAAACATATCATAAATTGCCGGGCGGTCAAAGATCCGATCACCTTGGATTCCACATCCACAAATTGGGGCACGGTAAAAGTTCGAGCCATATTTAATTAATTAAAAACTAATAATGTCTTAATTCACTGTTCAAATCCATTACCGCTTCAAATTCTTCTGAGGTTAAAAAATCCCTGTCCTTTTCTTTTCTTGCTTTTATTATATCATCCATAGGTTGGTTGTAAACTATGCTTTCCCTGCCCATTTTCAAATAAAGTTTGTTAACGGGACTTTCCCTCCAGGCCTGGATTCCTTTGACTTTACGATAAAAATATTCCTTCCCCAAGCTCTCTATTTTTTCTTTGATCCGGGAAATTATTGCTCGGGGGTCATCCCCTAACCTGCGAAAACGGACCAAATCCATATATTTAAGTTCATTTATGGGATTAACCAATTGGGGAGCTTTTTTAACATCGCTTATCATTTTTTTACGGGAAGAATCTCCTTCTTTTTCTTTCTTACCTGCGTTTTCTTTCTTTTTTTGGGGCAGGGATTCCTCGCTAAAACCGGAAAAATCTTGATCTGACTCGTCTGTTTTAACCTTTATTTCTTCCTGGGGCTCCGTCTGCTTTTCTTTCTTTCCGGTTTGTTTCTCCGCCTCTTTTTCTTTCTTTTGCGGTTTGCTTTTACTTGCGCTTTTTCCCGGGGAAGACGAAGGATCCTTGACATCCTTGCCGGCTTTATCCTCTTTTTTTTCTTCCTCCCAGGCGCGCTCCAAAATATTTTCCAGATCATATTTTTCCTCTTCTTCCCTTCCCTCTTCTTCTTCTTCGGGGGTGGCTTCTTTTTTCTCTGTCGGTTGAGCTGTTTCCGAATCCGTTTTTTTCTCGGGAGGGACACCTTCCTTTTTTTCTCCGGAAACGGATTTTGAATCCGAAGTTGACAGATCGCTCTCAATTTTTTCTTTTTCTTCTTTTTCTTTTTTCTCTTTTTCTTCTTTCTCTTTTTTATCGCCTTTTTTTCCGTAACCAAAAGACTCGGATTTCGTTTTTAAAT
>CAZXUK010000001.1:0-95696 GCA_964644045.1 uncultured Gammaproteobacteria bacterium | reverse complement strand
TTTGGAATGTAGCCTTTTTCTTTTTATAGGAATATTTTTCGGTTCTAATACCGTTGATTACTCTCTGCAAAAATAAAAAGGGACGAGACCTGCCTGCCGGCCGGCAGGAATTTATGCCCCGGAGCCCCGGTTGCTTGCAACCGGAAAGAGGCGGAGGGGTAAGCCCCGTCCGCTCCGCAAAAATAAAAGCCGACACAAAAGTGTCGGTTTTTGTTTAAAAAAACAAGCCACTATTTTTTAGTTTGTTTTTCTTTAAAAAGAGCGCTTATTTTTTTCTTATCTTCGTCTGTGGCTTCTCTTCTTTGGCAAGAGATAAGCTTTAAACCTTTAGAGGTTTTAAGAATTTTTTTAAAGCCTCTTCTGAATAGGTGGAGCTGTTTGTTTCCAAAATCTCTAAAACCAAAACCGTGTCTTTTTCAGTCATTTGTTCACCTTTTTTGTTGTTTTTCTTTTGTTAAAAAATTCTGTTTTTTCCCACAATAAAATCCAAAGATTTGTCTGTGGCTTGAATAGTGGCCGGAGCCGGTATTTCCCGACAATTATCTAAAACCACTGATTTACTCTCCTTGGTCACAGTTATTTTTTTTAAAGAAAAAACACTTTGGTTAGAAATTGATTTTTGAGAATTTTTTCGGGGTAAAATCAACAGTTTTAATTTTTTGTTTTTTTGAGAGCCAAAATCAATTAAATCATTCAAAGATTTTTTTAAAGGCAAGTTAACAATATTAATTGCACCCGGTTTTTTTATTTCTATGGAATAATCTTTTTCAATATTTAGTTTGTTGTAGTTTCCCAGGATCTCGGCCTGACCCAAAAAAAAGTCTTTATTAGCTTGAGCCAAATTCAGATTTTCTATTCTGCGGCTTAACAAGGCCTCGCAGGCCTCTTCATAAGACTTAAAGCCAAAAGCCCGGGCTATTCCGTTGTTTTTTTCTTCTATGGGGATAATAGCTATTACCGGCAACTTGTTTTCCGGCGTTTTTATGTTTTGTTTTAAGACGGCGTTTAAAGTGCTGTTTAAGGTTTGGTCACCTCCCACCGCCACTATGGTTTTGGCTTGATATCTAACCTCGTTTTTTATAACAGTTTCTGTGTCTTTTATTCCCTTTAAGCGCACAATTTTGCCGTTTAACCCCAGGTCGGTTATTTTTTTTTCTATTTTTATAAGAGTTTTTTCGTTTTTCTTTTTATCGGCGAGACCGTCGTAAATATAGGTGTACATATTTTCTAAATTATTTAGAGCGTTTTTCTTTCTTTTTGTTAGAGACAGAATCTGTTCCGGTTTCTTTTGTTAAAGAATCTCCTGAAGAAAACATAGTGCATTGTCCGTTTAAGTTTGCCCCGCTTTCTACAGACAAGGAGGCACACTGAATGTTTCCGGAGATTTTAGCAGAAGAAACGATCTCCAGGTATTTTTGGGCATAAACATCCCCGGTTACGTTTCCCCCAACCCTAACTTTTTTTGCTTTAATATTAGCCAAAATTTTAGCATTGTCTCCCACATAAACATCTCCGCTGGTTTTTAAACTGCCCTCCAGGGTTCCTTCGATCACTGTATTTCCCTCTCCGTTAAAATTACCTTTAACTTTAATGTTGGGACCGATTATGGTCTCGATTTTTTTAGGTTGTGAGTTTTTGTTTTTTTTAAACATATATTTAAATTATTTTAGAATTAATTTTTATTGTTTTTCCAAAATTAGCTTTTAATTTAATTTTATACAGCTCTTGACATTTTGTCAAAGCAAAAATATTATTAGAAGCGTAAAAAACAAAATATATAGACACACAAAAAAGTTATTCTCTTTTCTTTTTGTGTTTTTTGTCCCCATAGTTTAACCGGATAAAACAAGGGCCTCCTAAGCCCTAAATTCATGTTCGAGCCATGATGGGGACACCTAAATTTCAGTCCACAGCACTGTGGACATAAAATTAGTTGTTAAAGACTTCAGTCCACAAAATTGTGGACTGAAATCTTTTACATTAAAATATTTTTTTCTTTTTTTTTTCTTTTCCACAATTTTTAAAAACAGCCCAAGGGTTGACCAAGACTGTTTAGTATATTAAAATATTTATATATAAAGCTTTAAAAAGGAAAGATCGGATTAAAAGCGGGAAAAAAATAAAAACAAAAAAACATAAAAGGTTTTAAGTTTTATTTTTTTACTAATATTAAATAAGTTTTATTGTTTAAGGGTCTGTGGTTTAACGTTAAACATTAAAATTTTTATTAAATAAGTATATTTTAATTGTAAAAAAGGGCCCGTAGCTCAGTTGGTCAGAGTGCTTGCATGGCATGCAAGAGGTCAGGAGTTCGAGTCTCCTCGGGTCCACTTAAAATTAAACAAAGATTGTTTTTATTAAAAAACCGGGAAAAATCCCGGTTTTTTAAATTTCAGTCCACAATTTTGTGGACTGAAATTTAATCAAAACTCCCAAAAAACCTTTAAAGTGTTTATTATGTTTAACGTTAAACTTAAAGATATGTTTTAGTTAAATTATAAGTGCAACATAAATTTATTTGGATTATTTAAAATATTAAATAAAACCCCTTGTCATCAAAAACAAGAACATTAAAAAAACGGGTTTTTGATTTAAGACACTTATAAAAATTGGTTAATTTAAAAAAGGTTTTTAAAAAATTAATATTGTCTTGATCTTGTAGTTTTTATAATTGTGTGCGCCGAGTTTGTTAATGTTTATTTATGGCGCGAAAAAAACACTTTAATTTTTAACATTTTTTTATTTTTTGCTCTTTTTTGGTTGGTATTTTATAAGTCCCGTTCAAACAGCTTATCAGCTTTAGAGATCAAAGGACCCCGCGATTAATTTTTTAAGAACTCATTTTTTTAAATAATAGTTTTTGAAAAAGTTATACAAAAATAAAAAATTTATTTAATATTAGCCAAAATTTGTTAATTTAAAAAAGAAGAGCTTTAAGTAAAACATAATCGTTCAACCCGGGAGTCACACCAAATTTTAGGATTACAGAGCTTGTTTAAATAATTTCTTTATAATGTTTTATTTCAACACTTCTTTTTTCTTCTTTTAAATTTATGGCAATTAAGTCCAATCTGGTTTTTTCCAGGTTTATTTTGTTTTGAACGGAATAGGTTTTTATGGCTTTTTTAAGAGATTTTATTTGTTTGGAGGATAAGGACTCGTCCGCTTCCGGAAACCCGTTTTTTTGTCTGGTTTTTACTTCCACAAAAATTATGTTTTTGTTTTTTTGAGCAATTAAATCTATTTCTTTGTGTCCCACTTTTTGATTTTGGATTAAGATTTTATATCCTTTTTTGATTAAAAAATCTTTGGCCAGACTTTCACCAAAGATCCCTGTTTGTTTGTTTTTGGGGGGCATATTAGGGCAAATATTTTTTGTATCTTTCTTCTTGTTCCGCTTTTTTTAATTTTTCCGGGACGGAATACCGAAAAAATTTAAAAACAAAATATATCCAAACAACCATTTCTATTATCCACACAGGATACCAAAAGCGGGCGCTAAAAAAGGGAATTTCTTCAAAATTAAAAAAGATAAGAAGTATTCCTATGATCGCATTAGTAAAAGAGAAATAATAAAGTTTTCTAAATCCTTCCAGGTGAAAGTTTTTGTTTTTCCCCTTTTTGTTTTTTAGTATTCCAAAAACTATAGTTCCCACCATTAAGGCCAAGGTAACCATAATTAAGAGATAGCCGTAGGGCTGAGACAACCGGGGGGGATAAACATTAAACCAAAAAGCCAAAGACAAAAGATGGGACATAAATTTTTATTTAGTAAATATAAGACCATAGTGATAATCTCCGGCAACAAATTCTTCTTCCGGGGTGAACCCCAGTTTTTTAGCCCCTGCTTTTAAGTTTCTTTTTTCAATTTGATTTTCTTCCGGCGGGCCCAAAGGAGAATCAATGTTTGACCACTCTATTACCAAAAGTTTTCCTCCCTTTTTTAATATTCGATAGGCCTCTCTTAAAACATTTCCCCGTTTTGAGGACTGAAAAAGAGTGTTAATAAGAAGGGCCGTATCTATACTTTCGGTTTCAATGTCTATACCCTTATAAATTTCCAAATCTCCCCAAACAGTAGCAATGTTATTGACATTGTTTTGTTTTTTGCTTTTTTCTATCGCCTCTAAGGCGTTTTTCATGATATCTACCGCAAAAACTTTCCCCTTGTTTCCTATGGTTCGGGCCACGGGAAAAGTAAAATATCCCGAGGTTCCACAACCCAGTTCCGCTATTTTTTGGCCTTTTTTTATTTCGATTTTTTTTAAAATAAAATTTGAGTCTAAAAGACCGGCCTTGTTTTGATTGATAGGCATAATATTTGTTTAATGGACTAATATTTGTTTTTTGACCACATTAAGCTGGCTATATTTTTTTTTGGCACTTATAGTGATCACATTCAAACCCTTTTTTAAATTAATAGTTTCAGAAAAATTACCCTGATTATCTTTTAAAATGCTTTTATTATTTATGAACACCCTTGCCTCCGGGTGAGTGCTTCCGTTGATTTTTATAGTTTTGTCAGAAACGGAAAGAGTATCGGAAGCGGGGTTTTGTATTACCAATTTTGGTTGAGAAATGGTTTTATTTAAGTAAAAACCCAAATACAAAAAACAAGCCAAGATCAAAGATACAAGCAAAATATTTTTTATTATACGGGGAAAAATTAAAAAATTGCAGGTTTTTACTCTCCGGACTTTAGGTGTTTTTGTTTTGTTCTGGTCAGGCTCCAAAATTTCTTTTTCTTTAAAAAAAGAAGTTTTTATTTTTTCCGTATCCAACTCCAAAAACCGGGAGTATTTTTTTAAAAAATTTTTTCTATACACACCCCCCGGTAATTCTTTATAATTTCCGTTTTCCAAGGCATGTAAATACTTTTGGTCTATGTTTGTTTTTTTAGCCGCTTTTTTTAAGCTTAAGTTTTGTTTTTGTCTGGCTAAAAAAAGTTGTTCTCCCACCGTTTCGTAGTCATAGCAAACCCGATTTTTTTTAAATTCCCGCATGGTTGATCAAGTAAATTTATTTTAAAACCATCCTCCTTGAAACCAAATGGATTTATCTATTTCTAAAAGAGATAAAATAAACCCGATTACTAAATAAGTCGCAAAAATTGCCACTAAACCGATTACGGCATTAACCAACACTTGTTTGCCCTGACTTACTCTTTCTTGGTTGCCTCCTGAGAATATCAAGACCACCCCTCCGTAAACAAACATAAGCAAAGCCAGAGACCCCGTGATCCCTAAAATCCATTTAGCTATATTTATAGCAGTTATAACCAGATCATTCAAGCCGCAGCCAGCGCCACTACATGACGAGACTATGCCTTGAGCGCAAACTTGGGGAGAAAAAAAAGCAAAAAGAAGAAAATTTAAGAAGAAAAAAACACCTAAAATTAAAAAAAATTTTTTAAATCCAAAAAAGTTAAAAAACATATTTTTATTTTAATATTGCTTTACAGCGGTTTGTTGAATTTTATTTGCGGCGCGAGTCATGATTTTATCAACTTCCTCTTCTTTGTTGTTGGTCTCTTGTATCATTTTTTTTAAAGCCTCTTCCGCCGCTAAAGCATCATATCCTTCATACCAACTTTGGCTGGTTAGAAGTTGGGAAGCAAAAACTCCGATTTCTTTGTCTTCAATTTGTTTGTTAACCAAGGAACGCAAAGCGGTGGGCTTGTTAACATAATCCAAATACTTTTTTACTTGTTCTTTTTGGGTGGCAAATTGTAAAAAATCCCAGGCCGCATCTTGATGGTCGCTTTTATGAGACACCGTTTCCACCCAATAATTAGCGAAATTAACCTCTCTTCCTTTGATTTGAGGAAGCTTTACTACATTAAAATTAAGTTTGGGGGCCTGGGTTTTTATAATAGGCAAATGATAGGCATAACCAAACATAATCCCAAGTTTTCCTTCGGTAAACATTTCTAAAGAATTGTCCAAGGAATCGTTCCAACAATAAACTTCTTTGCCGGGGTTAGCAAAATCTGTGTAAAACTCCAGGGCCTCTAAACCGGGGTTGTATCCTTCCATGTTTTCCGGAATAGTATGAAATTTAATTTCTCCTTGCTCCGTCATCATAGTGGCTCCGCCTTGCATCATTAAAACAGAAAGAATATCGCTTGCCCTTTCAATATTATAAGCTCCCCCCAGAGCTACTCCGGCTTGAATAATTTTTCCCTCATTGTCTTGTTTGGTCATTTTTTTAACAGCTTGTTGAAAATTTCTGTCCCAGTATTCCGGAGGCTCGGCAATTCCCGCGTTGTTTAAAAGGTCTTTGTTGTAATACATGGCCAAAGTATCGGCGGATAAAGCCAGTGCATAAATTTTTTCAATTCCCTTTTCATTTTTTAAAACCACGTCATCATAAACCACGTCCAAAAATTTGTTTTCCAAGTTTTTAACGCCCATCATTTTTTTTGTTTCCACGGTCAAAGCCTGTTCTTTGTTGATCACCCCTTTTTCTATCACTTTGCTCATTTTAACTTTTTCGGGCATGGGAGAAATTTTGTTTTTGTATTCTTTTACCCAGGAGTTGTGAATACTAAAAAGATCAGGCCCCCTGTTTTCCGCCATGGCGTTCACTAAGCTTTCTCTATAATTGTCATGGCGAAATTTTTTATAATTTATGGAGATATTGGGATGAAGAGCGGAATATTCCTCAATAATGGGAGCGAGAGACTGGCTGTCATCCCACAACCTCCAATAATTTAAAGTAATTTGCTCTCGGGGGTCTTCGGTTTGGGCAGACAACTCAAAGCAACCGGAAAGCCCCAGAGTAATTAAAAGCAACAGGGAAAAAAGAATAAGTTTTTTAAACATAGCTAAAGATTGTTATTTTAAGACTGAAATACGCCGAAAAAATTAAAATAAAAATTTTATCTTAATTTTTAGGTTTGCCGGTTTGTTTAGTGAGAGCGTTTTCTTGTTTGATACAGAATCGGATTTGTTTTTATTATATCATAAATTTAAAAAATTAAAAGTTTTGCCTTATTCTGAAAATCGGTATTGGAGAGCTTCGGAGAGATCCTCGGTTTTAATGTTTTTATCTCCTTCCAGGTCGGCAATAGTACGGGCGACTTTTAATATTTTAAAGTAGCTTCTGGGGCTTAACTTCATTTTTTCCACAGCGGCTTTTAAAAGACTTTGAGATTCCGGACCTAAGAAGCAAAAATTTTTAACGGTTTCTGAATCCATATCTCCGTTGGTGTGAAAGGTTTTTGATTTAAACCTTTCTTCTTGGTTTTTTCTGGCTTCTTCAATTCTGTTTTTTATTTTTTCCGAATTTTCTTCTTTTTGGGTGTTGGTTATTTTTTCAAAGCTTAAGCGAGGAACTTTTATGTGTAAATCTATACGATCCAAAATGGGTCCGGAGATCTTCTTTTGGTAGTTTAGGATTTGACTGGCTCCGCAGAGGCACTCTTTTTCTTCATCTCCGTAATAGCCGCAAGGACAAGGATTGCGAGCCGCTATCAAGATAAAATTAGCCGGAAATTTAACCGAATTGTTGGCCCTGCTAATATGAATAAATCCGTCTTCCAAGGGTTGGCGCAGGTTTTCCAGTATGTGTTTGGAAAATTCCGGGAGTTCGTCCAAAAATAAAACTCCTCTGTGGGCCAAGGAGATCTCTCCGGGCCGAGGATCGCTTCCTCCTCCGGTCAAGGAAACGGAAGAGGCGGTATGATGAGGAGAACGGAAAGGGCGGGTGGCAATCAATTTTTTTTGATTCAAGAGCTCTCCGGCCACACTGTAAATTTTGGTTACATCCAGGGATTCTGTTAGCTTAAGATCGGGAAGAATGGAAGGTAGGGCTTGAGCCAACATGGTTTTTCCAGACCCCGGAGGACCGGTCATTAAAACATTATGATTGCCGGCGGCTGAAATCTCCAAGGCCCTTTTGGCCTGTTCTTGACCTTTTATAAAAGCCATGTCATAAGCTAAACTTTTTTGATTCAAAAGTTGAGGGTCTTTATACTCTTGGGGGGTTATTTTTTCTTTGTTTTGTAAATGATCAACCAGCTGTTTTAAATTTTTTACCGGAATTATTTCCAGCTCTTTGATTAACTTTGCTTCTTCGGCGTTTTCTTGAGGAACATAAAGAATCTTAAAGCCTTGTTGTTGGGCTTTAATAGCTATGGGCAAGACCCCTTCTACCGGCCTCAGTTTTCCGTTTAAAGCCAGCTCACCCAGAAACAGACTATAAAAATAATTTTGATCCTCTTTTAATGTCCCGGAATTTAAAAGGGTGCTTATGGCAATGGGCAAATCCAGCCCCGAACCCTGTTTTTTTAGGTGGGCCGGCGCCAAATTGATGGTCAGCTTAACTTTGGGAAAACTTAGTTCGCAATTTTTTATAGCGCTTTTAATTCTTTCTTTGGCCTCGTTTACTGCTGTGTCCGGTAGGCCCACGATCGCAATAGAGCCCAATTCGCCCCCTCCTTTAGTATCAGCTTCCACCTCAATTAATTCCGCGTTTATTCCCGTCACAGTGGCAGACATGATTTGGGAAGCCATAATTTTTTATTTTAATTAATTTTTATTTTTTTTCTTTTTCTTCTCCTTCCATTTTAATGCTCAAAAGTTTACTGATTCCGTTTTCATCCATGGTGGTTCCGTAAAGCACGTTGGCTTTATGCATACTGGCCCGGTTATGGGTGATTAATATAAATTGGGTTTTATAAGACAGGTCATCCAAAATTTTGGCAAAACGCTCGGAGTTGGCCTCGTCTAAAGCCGCGTCCACTTCATCCAAAACCACAAAAGGGGAGGGATTGGAGCTGATAATGGCGCAGATCAAAGCGATGGCGGTCAAGGCCTTTTCTCCTCCGGAAAGCATGGAAATGGAAGCAATTTTTTTGCCGGGAGGATGAACTTGAATGTCAATTCCTTCAATGCCCGTGGCGTTGCTTTTGGCTAATTTGGCAATTTTGTTTTCTTCTTTATTGTCTTCGTTTGTTTCTTTTTCTTCTTGGGACTTTTCGGGGTGCACTGCGGTTATTTTTGCTTCTCCTCCGTTAAATAGAATTTTAAAATATTTTTCAAAATTTTTGTGTATTCTTCTAAATTCTTTTTCAAATCTTTCTTTAATATTGACATCCAATTCTTTGATTATGTTTTCCAGCCCTTTAATAGCTTTGCGTAGGTCGGTAATTTGTTCGTTTAGAAAATCGTATTTTTCTTTGGTTTGATGATATTCGGTTTCGGTTTCCGGGTCTATGGCGCCTATTTGGTTGAGCTGGTTTTGAATTTTGTTTATTTTTTCTTCTGTTTCAGTCGGATTTATTTTTCCTTGCAGGCGGTTTTGTTTTATTTCTTTTAGGTCGTTGTAAACGCTGTTTTTGATTTTGGTTTCCCAGTCTTCCAATTTAGTTTCAAATTTAGCGGAGTTAACGCGAGCTTCATTTAAACGGTTGTTTAATTCATTAATTTCTTTTTGCAATTCCTGACTGTTTTGTTGTAATTTGGTTATTTTTTCTTTTTTTTCTTTTTCTATTTCTCCCAGTTTGTTTAACTCGGTCCTTGCTTTGTTTGTTTCTTTGTCAATTTTTTTTATTTCCGTTTGTAGTTTTTCTCGATTTTGCTTTTCTTCTGTTTTCGACTCCTTGTTTTTACCGGAATATTTCTTGATTTTTTCTTCAATCTCGTTTTTCTCTTCCTCAAGTTTTTTTGTTTGCTCGGACAAAAGATTGAGTTTTTCTTTTAAAGAGTTTATTTCCACTTCTTTTTGGTTTTTTTCTTCGTTTAGTTTGATCAACTCTTCTTGGTGTTTTTTTATTTCCTTTTCTTGGCCGGAGCGGGGAATGTTTTTTATAATTTTTTTTATTTGATGTCTGATTTGGTTTAATCTTTTTTTAATTTTTTCCAAAGAGTTTTGTTGACAAGCTTCTTTTATTTCTTGATGCGCTTGAGTTAATTCTTGGTTAATTTTGTTTTCCCAGGATAAATTTTTTTCTGTTTGAGAGAAAATTTTTTTGTGTTTTTCGTTTTGTTCTTGAATTTTTTTATTGATTTCTTCTTGCTCCGTTTTTTGATTTTTAAGTTTTTGTTTCAATTTTTGTTTTTTTGTTTCCAGACCCTCCCTTTCTTTGTTTATTCTTGTTTGTCTGCTTTCCAGCCAGGAGAGGTCAAAATTGCCCTTGTTTTCCAAGTTCATTTTTCTTTGCGCCTCCAAGGTGGCGAGTTTTTGGATTAGGCCTTCTCTCTTTTTTTGGAGATCCGAAATAATCTCGGACCAATAATTAAATTTTTCACTAACCCCTTTTTCTTCCTGGACCTTGTTAAAATCTTTGTTTAGCCGGGACAGCTTGTTTTCTTTGGCTTGTTTTTCTTCCTCGGTTTTTAGAAACTGGTTGTTAAAATAAACGAATTGATCATTAAGTTTATGCCATTTATATTTAAAAAATCTTTGAGATAATTGTTTTAGTTCTGTTTCCAAATGATCTTTTTTGTGTAGTTTTTTAACTTGTCGGGTTAAAGAATTAAGTCGAGGCTCTATTTCTTTGATCAAAAGACCGGCTTGTTCCAGGTTTTTATAACTGTTTAATAATTTGTTTAAAGAACTCTCTCTTTTTATTTGAAACTCTTTTATTCCCGTGGCCTCGTCAAAAAACTCTTTTCTTTCCCGGGGAGTTACTTTTAAAAAGTTTTCTACCATTCCCTGGCCGATTACGCTGTAAGTTTTTTGCCCGAAACTGGCTTTAGCCAAAAGCATTTGAATTTCCGAGAGCTTGGTTTTGTTGTTATTAATTAAATATTCGTTTTCACCATTGCGGTAAACTCTGCGGGTTAAAACTACTTCACTATAAGGAATAGGGGCTTTTTGCCCCACTCCTCCTTCTTTCTCTCCTTGGTTGTTTAAATATAAGGAAACTTCGGCCATGTTTAATTTGGCCTTGTTTTGGGTTCCGGAAAAAATTACATCTTCTCCCAGTTTGGCTCTTATGGTTTTCATGCTTTGTTCTCCCAAAACCCAGCGAATAGCATCGGCAATATTGGATTTTCCCGAGCCATTAGGCCCTACCACGGCCGTAATTCCTCTTTTTTGGGAGTTAACAGCCCCTGGAAAACTCAGTTTGTTTTTAGAGGCAAAAGATTTAAAACCTTGAATTTTCAGTTTTTCCAAATACATAATGTTTGGCAATAAAAAATAAACTTTTTATTTAAGTTTAATAACATTATAGCGTATTTAATAATTATTTGCCAAATTTTGGAAATTCAGGTTATAATATTAAGAAACTTGTTATATAGAATAATTTTTCTAAATTCACAATTTATTATTCAAGACTCTATTTTTATGATCATATCTTTTGGCGGAGAAGCCGGCTCAGGCAAAAGCACGATTGCCAAAAAATTAGCAGATAAACTGGGTTGGCCTTATTATTATATAGGAGGAATGAGAAGGCAAAAAGCCAAGGAAAAGGGCTTGACTTTAGCTGAATATAATAAATTGGGAGAAACCGACCCTTCTACAGATTTGGAGGTGGATAAATATCAAGAAGAGCTGGGTAAAAAAGAGGACAATTTTATCATAGAGGGGCGTACTTCTTGGTATTTTATTCCCCACTCCTTAAAATTTTATATTACCGTAAAGGAAGAAGAGGGAGCGCGAAGAATTTTTAAAGAATCCCGGGAAAACGATGCTCGTAATGAAGATAAAAAATTTCAAAGCAAAGAGGAAGCCCTAAAAAGCATTAGAAAAAGACAAAAAAGTGATCACAAAAGATATCAAAAATATTTTGGAATCAATGTTTTTGATCAAGGCCATTATGATTATGTAATTGATACCACAGATTTGAATCCGGAAGAGGCTTTTCAAAAAGTTTGGGAGATAGTAGAGAAAAGAAAGAGCTGAATATTGACATAATTTATTTTCCGTTGTAGGATATTATAACAATTAAGCAGTTTAGTTATGCAAGATAGAATTCGGAATTCTATTTTTTAATTTTTATAATTTATTTATATGTCAGACAAGAAAGAAGAGCAAAAACAAGAGGAGAAAAAAGAGCCTACTCCAGAACAAGAGCCTCAAAAAGAAGAGAAAAAAGAAGAAGTTGACCAGGCTAAAGAAGGGTCAGGCGCTTCTGAAGAAAAAAAGAAAGAGGAAAAAAATGTTCCTCAAGCCTCAGATTTAAAACCGGGCATGACTGTCAGGGTTCATCAAAAAATCAAAGAGTTGAATATGAAAAAGGAAGAGAAAGAAAGAATTCAATACTTTGAAGGCATTATTATTGCCAAAAAACACAACAGTGAGGCCGGAGGAAGTATTACGGTCAGAAGAGTGGCAAACGGAATTGGAGTGGAGAAAATTTTTCCTTTAAACCTTCCAACTATTACTAAGATTGAAATTAAAAAACAAGCCAAAGTCAGGAGATCTAAGTTGTATTTCTTAAAAAGAGGGTATAAAAAAAGACTAAAAGAAAAAAAAGTGGCTTAAGCTAAGAACAAGAGAGAGTTTTTGTTTCTTTGAGTGTTTATCTAAAACAAGGCGGATGTGGTGGAATGGTAGACACGCAAGCTTGAGGGGCTTGTGGCCCCAAGGGCCGTGGAGGTTCAAATCCTCTCATCCGCACTAATTAAAAATTTTTTAGAATTTTTAATTTGTAGATTTACACGGAAAAGATGTTATTCGTTAAGATTGAGAAGAGTAAAACATTAAAAAACCCAAACATAGATCATATATCTTAAATAAGACTCGGACACATAATTTTCGCCTGCGTTTTGTTAATCTTCGGCGGAGTAGGCATTTGGCCCGCCAACCTCGCGAGAGGTTATTGTAAAAAAACAAAAATCATAAATCTAAAATCAAGAAATCATAAATGAGAATCGGACGCATAGCTCAGTTGGCTAGAGCACTTCGTTTACACCGAAGGGGTCCTAGGTTCGAGTCCTAGTGCGTCCACACTTTAAAACAGCTCCCGTTTCGGGAGCTGTTTTAAAGTGTGTAACTACTAGTATCGAGAACCTTGTCAGCGTGCTTGACTACTTCGGTGGCGTGACCGAACCTAATTTTCGAGAGATGGAATATGCTACACAGAGCACCCTAGTGTTGGGGCTTTTCGCCCCTTCGAGTCCTAGTGCGTCCACTATGCAAAAATAATCCTGAGAAGGGTTGTTTTTATTTTTATTAGCTTACTATAAATTTGTTTTTTTTAAAAAATTTTTCTATTATTAAAGACATGACAAACACGAAAATAACCAACTCGGACAAAGAGACTTTTTCTCTGGGAAAAGACTTGGCCAAGAAGCTTAAGGGCGGAGAAATTATAGCCTTAGAAGGAGATTTGGGGGCGGGCAAAACCGTTTTTAGCCAAGGCTTGTGCGCGGGACTGGGTTATAAAAAGCAGGTGCAAAGCCCCACTTTTGTGTTAATGAAAATTTATCCTTTAACTAAAGAAAAAATAAAACAAATTTGCCATATTGACGCTTATCAGCTTAATTCTTGGAAAGATTTGGAGGCCATAGGAGCCCAAGATTACTTAAATCAAAAAGAAACTGTAACTATTATAGAGTGGGCTGATAAACTAAACCTTTCTTCTTTTCAAATAATAAAAATACAATTTAAAATAATAACTCCGGAGAAGAGAGAGATTAAGATTTTTTAGAGAAAAAATAAGAGATAAGCAGGCCCAGAAAACCGGCAACAATCATAACGTCGGCCAAATTAAAAATCGTGAAGTATTTTAAATCCCAGTAATCAATTACATACCCCCAGTTTATGCGGTCATAAAAATTGCTCACAGCTCCCAAAAATAAAAGGGTTAAAAATAAAAATTTTTGAAAACTTCTCTTTTTATATAAAAAAAATAAATAAAAACCCAAAAAAATAATTATAATTCCGGTAATAACCGTCAAGATTTCGCCCTCAAAAGGAACAGAGAAAGCTATTCCATAATTGGCGGCAAAAGAGAAATTGAATATATTTTTTATTATGGGGACAGAGGGGGTAAAAAAATCTGTTTGAGCCAAGAGTTTTAGTACTCTGTCAATTAACAAAAGCAAAACAGCCCCAGAGACAAACAGGGCTGTTTTTAAAACATTAAACATATTAACTGTTTTGTAGTTTGGTTTTACATTCTACGCAGGCGCTGGCAACCGGGCGGGCCAAAAGCCTTTTTTCATTAATAGCTTGTCCGCAATATTTGCATTTTCCGTATTCTCCTTTCTCAATTCTTTCCAGGGCTTTGTCTATATCCCGCAGAGTTTTTTCCAAAACCGAGTCCGTGGCCAAATTGGTGGTATATTCACTTATTTCTTGAGCGTTTTCATCCGGTTTATCCCCGTATTCGGGAATTCTAACTTCGCTTTTATTGCCATTGGTTTCTCGTCCCAAATTTTTTAGGTCTTCCTCGATTTGTTTTTTTCTTTCTAATAGATCTTTTTTTATTTTATCCAAGATTTCTTTGGAAATATTATTTTTAGCCATACTTTTAAATTATTTACTAAAATTTTCTTGATAGGTTTTTATTTTAACCTAAAATTTAAATTTTGGCAATATTTTTTTAAGAGAATTGACCAACTAAAAATCTTATGTTATATTAAAATCGTTTTTTAAGCAGGAGTAAAGAGCTTAAAGAAAATAATTTATTAAAAAAAGAAGATATGCCCAAAAGAACTTATCAGCCCAACCAGAGAAGAGCCAAGAAAAAACACGGATTCAGGGCCAGAATGAGCGATCAAGACGGACGCAATATTTTAAAAAGCAGACAAAAAAAGGGAAGAAAGGTTTTAAGCAAATAAATTTTGCTTTTTTATGTTTAAAAAAGAAAACCGATTAAGAAAACAAAAGGATTTTGATCGGGTCTTTAAAAAAGGAAAATCCAGTTTTGATAAAACTTTGGGGGTAAAGATCCGTGCCAACAGTTTGGGGCTAAACAGGTTTGGCGTGGTGGTGGGAAGCAAGGTTAGTAAAAAGGCGGTAAAAAGAAACCGAATCAAAAGGCAAATTAGGGAAGCGGCCAAACTTTACGATCAAAAGCAAAGAGAAGGAAAGGATGTTCTTATAATAGCTCTACCCGGAGCTGCAGACAAAGATTTCGCGGATTTTAAAAAGAGTTTGGACCATCATTTTAACAAGTTAAACGTTTTTTCTTAAGAGTTTTTATGTATAATATTTTAAAGTATTTTCCCCGTTATACAGCCGTGATTTTGATAAAAGTTTATCAAAAAACTCTTTCTTTTGATCATGGTTTGCCCGGATTTTTGTTTCCCAACGGTTTTTGTCGTTTTTATCCCACTTGCTCGGAATATGCCCGAGAGGCGATAGAAAAATACGGGGTAATAAAGGGAGGGGTAAGATCTTTTTGGCGTGTTTTAAGATGTAATCCCTGGAATTCCGGGGGTTATGATCCGGTAGATCCGGAAAAAAATAAAAAATAACTAAATAAAACAATTTATGATTCACTTGTTTACCGTGGTCTTTAAAGAGCCCATTTTTAATTTATTGGTTTTTTTGTATAATTATTTGTCTTTTGGGGATTTGGGAATCGCTATAATTCTTTTAACCATTATTATTCGTTTGATCTTTCTTCCCCTTTCGCAAAAATCCATAAAATCGCAAAAATCCCTTCAGGAGCTCCAGCCCAAAATTGAAAAATTAAAAAAAGAATACGGCAATGACAAAGAAAAACTGGGCAGAGCCATGATGGACCTTTATAAAGAGCACAAGATAAACCCCTTGTCCTCCTGTTTGCCTCTTTTAATCCAACTTCCCTTTTTTATAGCCGTATTTGAGATTTTTAGACACGGAATTTCGGAAAAATCTTTGGAAATGGTTTATCCTTTTATTTCCAGGCCAGAAGTGATAGATAATTTGGCTTTTGGTTTCCTGGATCTCTCCCAACCCAGCATTCCTTTGGCGGTTTTAACCGGTTTAGCTCAATTTTGGCAGACCAAAATGATCACCACCAAAAAACCGGAAGTGAAAAGTGAAGGAGCTAAAGACGAGGGTATGGCCGCTATGATGAACAAGCAGATGACTTATTTTCTTCCTCTTTTTATAGTTTTTATCGGGGCCACCTTGCCCGCAGCCCTGACTCTATACTTGTTTGTTTTTAATGTTACCATGGCCCTGCAACAGCTTTATATGTTTAAAAAGAAAAACAATGATGACTCAGACAAAGGTCAGGGTCAAGAAAATACCTCGGAAGAAAAAAAGGTTGTAGATGTTAGTCCTTAAAATCAAATCAACGGCTCTGTGTCAAAAAGTGTGGTGGTTTTTTTGAAAAGTTCTCCCTTGGGGGAGAATTTAAGAGGGTGTAATAGGTTTTTAAAAGCCATAAAACGGGGTTTTAGAGCACTGTTTTTTTGTTTTTTTACCCATTTGCATACCCCTAAATCCCCCTCCAGAGGGGACCTTTCAAAAGAAAAGTTGTAAAAGTCTATTTTAACCAATTTTTTATTGGGATAAATCAACTTTTCCACCACACTGAATTTTACAGAGCCCAAATCAACTTGACTTTTTAGGATTTTTTTGCTACAATAAAAATAGAAGAATTAGTAAAAGAGACTCCCTGGTCGAAACAGGGAGTCTTTTATTTATAAAAAATGATTCATATTGAAGTCATAAAACTCAGGAAGTTTGATTTAAACCTAAGATTAGTAAAAATTTTATATATTTTTGCTGTGCTGGGCTTTTTTTTGTTATTTTGCGGAGGATTTTCTTTTTTAGTAAGAGCCGCGGAAGTTAATTCCGGGACCGGGAAAGCTAAAGTTGGGGAAAATGTTGTGTTTACTTCTTCGGTTCCCGTTTCGGAAAAAAAAGAAAAGATAAACACAAAAAATTTTCCCAACACAAGCCCCAAAAAAGAAAAAATTACGGTTAATGATCTTAAAATAACCGAGGTTTTTCCGGGTTTATCCGAAAAATTTGCTTCTGACTTTTCTTTAAAATCAGTTCAGATGAATCCGAATATGGATTTGGATGAAGATTTTTTCAATTTTTCCCCTCCAAAAACAGAAAAAAAAGAAGAAGTTTTAAGATCTTTTTTTGGCACCATAACCGCCTATAATTCCGAAGTTTCTCAGTGCGACTCCTCTCCTTGTATAACCGCCAATGGTTATAATGTTTGCAAATATGGCCTTGAAGATACGGTGGCGGTTAATCATTTAAGTTTTGGCACTAAAGTAAAAATTCCTGAAATTTTTGGAGACCGGGTTTTTATAGTCCGTGATCGTATGAATGCCAAGCACTCTAATCGTTTAGATATTTGGATGTTAGATAAGGAAAAAGCCCTAAACTTCGGTATAAAAAGGGCTAAAATTGAAGTAGTGGAATAAGTATTGTGGAATTAAAATAAATTTGTTATACTTTTTTGTAGATCCCGTTACTTGTTTAGTAGCGGGAATTTAATAATCGGCTTTTGGGTTTGGTCTGGTCGCCAAGTGGTAAGGCAAGGGTCTGCAAAACCCTTATCGCGGGTTCGATTCCCGCCCAGACCTCTTTTTTTCAGTCCACGTTTTTGTGGACTTTTTTGTTGGGGAAAAATTAAGTTTTTGTAATTTCAGTCCACAAAATTGTAGACTGAAATTGTGGATAATTTGTGGTTTATGTGGATAAATTAAAGATTTCAGTCCACAAAATTGTAGACTGAAATTGTGGATAATTTGTGGTTTATGTGGATAAATTAAAGATTTCAGTCCACAAAATTGTAGACTGAAATTTGATTAATTTTTATAATTTAGCGAAAATTAGTTAAAAACTAAAAATTAAATTTATTGAAAAAAATTGGAAAAAAAAGAGAAAAATTTATTGACCCAAGGGTATTTTTATGCTATGATATAAGTAGACAGTTTAGGAAAGGACTTTAACAATTACTTTAAAGAAATTCTCCTAAGAAGTTTTGGGAGAACCTCTTTGCTTTCTACTGATCTTAAAAAAACAAAAAAAGATCAGGACTCTTTACTAAAAAAAAACAAAAACAAAAAAACAAAAAAGTAAAGCTTATACCCTTACCAAATACGAAAGACAGGTATAAATCCTTTACAAAGATTGGTAGAAAGCCCTAAAAACGTTCCTTGTCTTGAGGGCTGAAATTTTTTCTCTCCTTGGCTTTTCACCAAAAAAGTTAAAGGAGGAAAAATAAACCCTTAAGAATAGGGCTCAGTTCATTAGGGCCTCAAAATAATAAAAAAGCGCCCTGGCTGGGCCCTTTTTTTATTTGAAAAAAAGCACCTCTTGACTTTTTTTGTTAATTATTGTATAATTATAGTGAGTTTTTGGGTAGCGTCATAAAATGGTCGCTTTTTAAAAATTGGAAATTTGCCAATTTTGGGTGTATAATTAATGAAAATTAACTAATTCTCTTGCATTTGCAAGTAAAATATTAATTATATGCCCAAAAAAACAAGTTATTTAAGTGTAATTTATGCAATAAATTGACAGCCGTTAAGAGAGGAACAAGAAGGAGAAAACAGATTTTCTTTTGCGAAAATTGTTTGAAATATTTCTCTCGTCCTTTTAAAAGAACAAACAGTAATTTAAAACAGATATTAAAGGATCATCTCGACGGCTTGTCTTTCAGAAAACTGGTTTCCAGATATGATTTAAACAGGAACAAGATCTGCGGAATCGTCAACCATCAGACGGACAATTTAAAGAACAACCTGGAATTAACTAGATTATTTAAATATCAATTAAACTATTCCGGCAATCTGGTTTTGGACGGCAAATGTATTCCGGTCAAAGAAGGTTGCGGTGATGATGCTGTTATTCCCGGCAAAATACCTCTTTCCCGGAAAAGAAAGCGAATCGGAAAAGCATTGGTGATTATCTGGGGTTCTGACTATGCCACACATGACCTACCTCATTTCGAACTGGATAAAAGTGAAAACGGAGATGCCTTTGATAATTTCTTTCGCTCTTTAAAATCGATCGGATATCCGCTCAAAAGTTTAACCATAGACGACAAGAAAGAAATGTCCAGGGCCGCCAAAAGACATTTTGCTAACTGCGTTATACAGCTTTGCAACAGGCATTATATGATTAAAATTACGAATTTATTGGGAATTGACAGTATTAAAATCAGAATAAATTCTAAACAGAAAAAGATAGATAAATTTTTTCAGGATAAAGAGTCCACTTTTATTCCCAGAACCAGAAAATACGCCATTACTCAGATGATTAAACTAACCAATGAGGTTGCCGATGAGGTTGCCGATCTGGAATACAAGTATGAACTGTTAATTGATTTTCAGAACATTATCTATTCGATCATATATGCCGACACTTATAAAATCGCCCAATACAGGATCCGATCACTGGAAAAATATTTCTGGCCTAAACGATTTGCTATGAAGGAATATTATTCCCGAAAACACATTCAGCTCATTAAAAAACTGATTAGAGACTTTAAAGAGCATGAAGAGTATTTGCTCAATTATTTGAAATACCCGCATTTGAACATTCCCAACACCACCAACCTGATCGAAGGCTACAATTCTCAGCTGGAAAACAGAATCACAAACATTAAGGGGTTTGAAACATTCGAAACAGCTAAGAATTATATTAATGCCTGGGTGATTAAAAGGAGATTTGCCAAATTTACGAATTGTAAAAATAAATTTAAAAAACTTAACGGTAAAACTCCTTTGGAATGTGCAGGTGTGGATATTTCATATATCCGTGATTGGATAAGGTGGTGCCAAAAATGAGTTGCCAAAAGCGACCATTTTATGACGCTACCGAGTTTTTGTTCTTTTTATTAAAAAAATAAAAAAACAATAAAGAGAAAGAGGAGGAAAAAAAATGAAAAGAATTCAATTTGTTGTTTTGATGGTTGTGGTTTTCTTGTTGGTTGGCTGTGCCGGTTATGGCAACCTGGAACAATATCGGAAAGGAGATTGGTATTTTATCTCCGGCCCCAACCAGGTGGCCGAGACAATGAGAGACCGCTTGGCTCTGGAAAAACTGGCTGCTGAGCCGGTTTTGGCCAAGAAGAGGGACGGAATTATCCAGGGTTACAAGGTAATCTTGGCCAATCTGGATGATTACGATAGGTACACCCTTAGAATTTCCGGACCGGAGAAAAAGTCTTATATGCTCAACCCCGGGGAACAAATAGAAGTTTATTTAATTCCCGGTGAATATGAGTGCCGGGTGGTTAGAAGAGGAAAAATTTCAGCATCAAACATTATGACTGTTGATGCCGAAAAAAAGAGGTTTGGAGGTGTTTGGTGCCACGGTTTTTGTTACTGTGGCGACTAAAAACAAAAAAGGGGAAGGTTTTTTAACTTCCCCTATTTTTTTATAAAAATTTGTTTAACCACTGGTGCTAGGAGCGTTTGGCCCACTACCCCCTCCAGTAATTCCTTCAAGCACATCAAAGACAAAATAAGTTATAGCATAAGCCGCGGTTATAATAATAATACCAATAACCGCTCTTTTGATTAAATCCTTGGCTTCGTTAACTTTTTCTTCGTTTCCCTGGGCGGTCATCCATTTGTATCCGCCCAAAACTATAAGGATTATAAAAATAACCCCTAAAAGACCTAAAAAGGCCCGAATACCTGAGGCCACAATATCACCCACAGAAGCGTCCCCAAAACCAGAAGGACCTTTAAAAGCGTCTGTTTGATCTCTTATGTCACCCTTAACGTCGGGGTTAAGAGCTGAATTAGCGGCTTGCGCTATTCCTCCCCCTGCTCCCAGCAGACAAAAGGTTAAAAAAGCCAAGAAAAAAAATTTTTTAAACATATTTTAAATAATTATTAAAAAATTAAGATTAAAGTTAAAGAAGAAATCCGGATACAAAATTCCAGATAGCCCAAGCGCTAACCACAATTATAAGCCCGATTATGGCCCGTCTGATTATATCGCTTCCTTGTTTGGCCTGATCTTCGTTTCCCTGGGCGGTCATCCATTTAAAACCGCCCAAAATTATAAGGATTATAAAAATAATACCCAAGAAAGTTAAAGCGGCATTAACTATCTGTCCGGCAACTCCCCAAACAGAAGCATCTTGGGCATATCCTCCGCTCGGCCCCACGTTTTCAAGCCTTTCCAAGGCAGAGCCATTAGAAGAAGATTGATTATTATTTACGCCGTTGGAAGCGAATACAAGGCAGGGAAGTATTAACACTCCGGTCAAAAAACTTAACAAAATAATCGGTTTTAAAATTTTAAACATATTTTCAATTAATTTATAAAGACGAGGGAGAGGTGGTTTGTTGAAGGGTTTGTTCTCCCAATCTGTTTACCACAAAATAACTAATGGCATAAGCGGCCACTACGATAATCAGGCCGATGATAGCGGCCCGGAGCAAGCTTTGAGCTTTTTCCACTTGCTGTTCATTGCCGTGAGCGGTCATATAAAGATACCCCCCGTAAACAATTAAAACAATAAACACAATCCCCAAAAAGGAGAGAGCGGTTTGAATTATAACGGCTATAACAGGATTTATTCCGGTTTGATTGGTGTTAAACCCCATATTACTGGCGGCGGCATCCAAAGGATCTTCATTGCTGTTGTTGCTGGTTTGAAAAGCGTCTCCCAAGCCAACCGCTTTGCTTATTTTGGGAGCAGAAAACAACCCTCCCAAAGATAAAAAAAATATTTTAGAGATTATGGAAAGCATTTTCATATTTAATACATAGTTAGGGTTCCGAATTTATCGATCATAAACCAGCTAATCGCATAAGCGGCCAAAACTATAATTATTCCGATAAAGGTTTGCGTGATTATTTTTTTGGCTTTTTCCAGTTGTTCCTCGTTTCCTCGCGCGGTCATGTAAAGATACCCCCCGTAGATCATTAAAAGCAAAAATAAAACCCCTAAAAGAGACAGCACTGTCTGTATGATACCGCTAAGTATATCGGTTATTCCTCCGACATTAATTCCTTCCTCGCCTTTGTGGCCGGTTTTTTCAGCGGTTTTATCCAATCCTCCCAAAGCGGAATCGGCCTTAGCTAAAAACGGAAAGAAAAAACTCCCCAGAAACCCGAAAAAGAAAAACTTTATTTGAAAATATTTTTTGATCATTATGATTATTAAGAGATTAATTGTTCTCCGATAAAAGAGGTAATGGCATAAGCCGCCAAAACTATTATTAAACCTATTATAGCGGCGATAATCAAATTTCGCGCTTTTTCCACTTGTTGTTCATTTCCCTGGGAGGTCATCCACACAATTCCTCCATAGATCATTAATAGCAAAAACAAAACGCCCACAAAGGATAAAGCCGCTCCCACCACGGTTCCTATTATGGCGGGCAGACCCCCTCCTCCCCCGGCATTTTTTATTCCTTCCGGAGCAGATGCGTCTAAACCGTATGATGAATCACCATTGCTATTGTTTTCGGCATAAGATTTTTTTATACCCGCGCCTCCCAATAATATGCCGGCGAGTAAAACAAGAACAAGAGAAAACCAAAATATTTTTAAAAAATTGATTTTTTTCATTTTAATAAATTAAATATAAAAATAAAATTATTTAATAATTTTTTCACTGAGATGCCTGGAATAATTTCCAAACATCTCAGTGAACTTTACTTTGCAGTAAAGCTCACCCCCTAAAACCGGTCTTAGGGTTAAATTTTGTCTGCTACCGTAGTAAGAACAAAGCTGGCAATTGCCCAGGAGGCCAATATAATCACCAAACCGATCACGCCTCCTATTACGATTTTTTTGGCTTCCGAGACTTTATCTTCATTCCCGGCGGCGGTCATCCATTTAAAACCACCGATCAAAATAATGATTACGGAAATAATAGATAAGAAAGTCATGGCCAAATTCAGCAAATTGGTCATGATCTGTCTGGGGTCAGTGTCCCCCAGTCCGGTCTCTTCGGCATATTCTGTGCCAAAATCCGGACCGCCGCTCTGAGCGTTTGCTGTAACAGCAAAAACGGGAGACAAGCATAATGCGGCTATAAATAAAGCAATCACACTTTGAAAAAATTTTTTCTTCATATTTCACCCCCTTTCTAGTTGGTGACTATTTAATAATAGTCATGGATTTATATATAATTATATTTTATCACAAAAAGTTAAAGAGACAAAATCGAAATATTTGTGTTATAATGTTATTTGTTTGAATTATAGCATTTTTTAAAAAATTGCCCAAGAAAAAACCCAGAAAGATAATTGACTAAACATGGGCGAAGTGATAGTATGCGGGTGTTTTAAAATTTTTGGAATAAAAAGAAAAAATAATTTAAAATATATGGCTGTTCAGTTAAGTCCGGAATCAAAAATAAGAATAAAGAAGTTTTTGTTAAATTTTTTACTTTTATTTTTAAAAGTTTTTTTTGCTTTCTTTTCTTTTTTGTCCAAACTTTTTTTGAGGATGGGAAAGCTTTTAAAACCTTTTTTTAGATTTGTTTTTTATAAAGTGATAGTTAAGATTTATTGTAGATATAATTCTTTTTTGAGTTTTTTGGGCTGGGACCGAAAAAAAAGAAAAAATATCTTTTCTTTTTTATTTAATGAAAAAACGGTTCATGTTTTGGTGGTAATTTTAACTATGATAATAGTTTTGGTTAATTTAACTCAACATACCAGCGCTAAGAATAGTATGGAGATAAACAGAAAGGCCCTGATAACCAAATTGGTCTCCACTGAATTCGGAGAAGCAAGGAGCGAGGAGTTGATAGAGGAAAAAACGAAAGAAGGAGAAAAAGAAAAAAAGCTCAAACCTCGGAGGCGTTATATTGATTATGGTATTGCTTTGGAAAAAGAGGTTTCGCCTGTTAAAAAACAGGATTTGCAAGAGGATTTACCCTCTCGGGAGGGACTAAGCTCCGAGAGCGCGCCCCAAAAAGAGAAAAACGTTAAACGCGAGGAAGTTTTGGAGTATACGGTTAAGGAAGGAGACACGGTGAGCACGATTGCGGCTAAATTCGGGGTCAGTGTTAATACTATTTTATGGGAAAACGATTTAAGCGCTTATAGCTTGATTCGTCCCGGGGATGAATTAACTATTTTGCCGGTTAGCGGGGTAAGATATAAGGTTAAAAGCGGGGAAAGTTTGAGTTATATTTCTCAAAAGTATGATGTGGAGGCGGAAAAAATAGCCCAAGCCAATGATTTAGACGACGTTTCCCGATTAAGCATAGGCGAGAATTTGATAATTCCGGGAGGAGAAAAGCTCGAATCTTCTTCGGCCGATTCCACTAAATCCGAGACTTCTAATTATAATACTATTTCCGCGGTTAGAAATATAGTTAAGCCCAACACTCCGGTTACCAGCAATAAAATGTTTTGGCCCACTCAAGGACATACTATTACTCAATATTATTCTTGGAGACATCATGGCTTGGATATTGCCAATAAAGTCGGAACCCCTTTGTATGCCTCTGATGCCGGTACAGTGGAGTTTGTGGGCTGGAACCGGGGATATGGAAACAATGTTATTATTAATCACGGAGGAGGCAAAAAAACCAGATACGCTCATTTATCTAAATTTTATATCAAAAGAGGACAAAGAGTGTCCAAAGCTCAGGCCATAGGAGAAATGGGTAATACCGGATGGTCTACCGGCTCTCATCTTCATTTTGAAGTTATTATCAACGGTCGTAGGTATAACCCCTTAAATTATGTGAAGTAGGTAAAGTAAAATTTGTTGAAAAGAAAGAAAAAATATTGTAAGATATTGGCAAAGATTTGTAATTAATTGTTTTCCCGTTATTTTTTGGATAACGGGTTATAAATTTTTATGAAATTTATTATAGGCATAATTATGATGGTTGCCGGAGCGGCAATAGTAATCAAGTCTGAAAGCGTATTAAAATTTTTTGGCCGAATCGGGTTTTTTGAAAAATTTTTTGGCCATGAAGGCGGATCCCGGCTGGGTTATAAAATAATCGGGCTCATTGTTTTTTTTCTGGGGCTTTTAGCTATGACCGGGATGATAGGCGGTTTTATGGAATGGCTTTTCGGGCCCTTGATCAGGTTGAATCAATAGTTTTTAATGAGTTTATATCTATGGACTCGTATACTTTATTTATTAAGTTTGTAAAATAAACTGTTATTAGATTTATAAATTATTTAAAATTATAATCATAAATGAAAATATGGATTATTAACTTTTGACCATATATCCGGCATCCGGCGGCATATGGCCGGACAGGTGTTCGGCCCGTCAACTTCGCGAGAGGTTGTTATAAAAAAATAAAAATCATAAATCTAAAATCAAGAAATTATAAATGAGAATGGGCCGTTACCCCGCCGTTCTCGAACAGCGGGGTTCGCCGATATTGATAAACGAAAACGATTAGAATAAATTTTGGACAAAGTAATATATTTATTTTATGGGCCGTTAGCTCAGTTGGCTAGAGCGCCTGCCTTGCACGCAGGAGGTCAAGGGTTCGAATCCCTTACGGTCCACAACAGAAAAAACACTGCCTTTGTGGCAGTGCTTTTTTCTGTGGATCCGTAATGTGGAGAGAACCCTAAAAAACCAAAAAAACAAAAACATCCGGTTTTGAATGAATTTATTTAAAAATTTTTTATTTCGGTTAAGAACGTTCAGTCGTGGGGTTTGGCCCCTTCGAATCCCAAAAGGCCCACCTAAAAAATTTGTGGTTTTTAGCAAAAACTGATTTTTTAAAAATTATCACCTGGAGGCGGTATTTTTTTGGGGGGTGATTATTTTTTTTTCTCGTGTTAAAATAAACCCATGAACGGTTCACAACAGAAAAAAGAAAAAATTTTAATTTTGGACGGCAATGCTTTGATTCACCGCAGTTTTCACGCCCTTCCTCCGACCATGACCACCAAAGACGGCAAAATGGTAAACGCGGTTTATGGATTCTCCGCGGTTTTGATCAAGGCCTTGCGGGAGTTTAAACCCGATTATTTGGCAGTGACCTTTGATTCTGAAGGGCCCACTTTTCGTCATAAAAAATTTGAGGAATATAAAGCTCAAAGAGAAAAGGCGCCGGATGACTTATATGCTCAAATTCCTGTGATAAAAAACATGGTTTCCGCTTTTGGTTTGCCCGTTTATGAAAAGAAGGACTTTGAAGCTGATGATTTAATCGGAACCATGGTCAAAAAGGTTAATCACGGGGTGGAAAAAATAATTGTAACCGGAGATCAGGACACTTTACAATTAGTGGATAAAAATACCCAAGTTTACACCATGAGTCGGGGGATTTCCGAGAGTGTTCTGTATGATGTCTCCAGCGTTAAGGAAAAATTCGGTTTGCCACCGGATTTAATCATTGATTTTAAGGCCTTGCGAGGAGACCCCAGCGACAATATTCCCGGAGTTCCCGGGGTGGGGGAAAAAACCGCCTCGGAATTATTGCAAAAATTCGGGAGTTTAGACAAAATTTATAAACATCTAAAAGAAAACCCTGAAACATCCCAAATAAAACCGCGCATAGTTCAACTTTTACAGAAAAACAAAGAGCAGGCCTATCTTTCCCGGGATTTGGCCACTATAAAAACCGACGTGGATTTTGATTTTTCTTTAAAAGAAAACAGTTTTGAAAATTTTGACAAAAAAAAGATCGTGAAAACTTTTCAAGATTTGGAGTTTAAATCCTTGCTTCCGCGTTTGAACGATCTGGGGATCGAGATTGAAAATGATTCCGAAAAAGAGAACAAATTCGAACGCAACCAGAAAAAATTCAATTACCATTTAATAAATTCGGATAAAGATTTTAAAGATTTTTTGGAAAAATTAAAAAAACAAAAAGCTTTTACTTTTGATACCGAAACCACTTTTGCCGACACTATTCAATCTCGGCTTCTGGGAATTAGTTTTTCCTGGAAAAAAGGAGAGGCCTACTATCTTAATTTTGCTGACAAAAAAACAAAATCCGGCCGAGACACGGGAAAGAAAGATCTATTTACTTACCAAGAAAGGCGGGAGCCGGAAGAAAAAGATTTTCATCCCTGGCTTAAGAGTTTGGCTGAGATTTTTGTTAACCCCGAGATAAAAAAAAGGGCCCATAATCTTAAATTTGACATCAGGGTTATGGGTAACCTGGGAATTGAAGTGAAGGGGGGCGACTTTGATACCATGGTGGCCTCTTATTTGGTTAATCCCAGTTCTCGCCAGCATAACTTGGACACTGTGGTTTTTACGGAATTGGGTTTTGACAAGATAAGCAAAAAGGATCTCTTGGGAGAAGGAAAGAAAAAAATTAAGTTCGGTGAAGCGGAGACGGAAAAACTTTCTTGTTATTCTTGTGAAGACGCGGATTTTACCAATCGTTTGGTCCCGGTCTTGGAAAGACAACTTAAAGAACACGGAGTTTACGAACTTTTTAAGGAGGTTGAAACGCCCTTGATCAAGGTTTTGGCCAAAATGGAAGACAACGGGGTGAAGATTGATTCGGAAATGTTAAAGGAGCTGGAAAAAGAAGTGAGCAAAAAAATAGAAAATCTGGAAAAAAAGATCTGGAAGCAGGCGGGAAAGAATTTTAATGTCAATTCTCCTCAGCAACTCAAAGAGGTTTTGTTTGAAAAACTGAATATTTCCACGGAAAATATATCCAAAACCAAAACCGGCTACTCCACAGCCGCGGATGAACTGGAAAAATTACGCGATAAACACGAAATAATCCCTTTAATAGAAGAACACAGGGAGTTATCCAAGCTTTTAAATACCTATATCAAAACTTTGCCCCAGCTGGTGGCGGAAAAGACCGGACGTCTTCACGCCAGTTTTAATCAAACCATAACCGCCACCGGCCGTTTGAGTTCCACCGATCCCAATTTACAGAATATTCCCGTGCGCACCGAGTTGGGCCAGAAGATCAGAAAAAGTTTTGTTTCCCCCCGCGGTTATAAATTGCTTAGTTTGGATTATTCTCAAATTGAGCTTCGTTTAGCCGCTCATATGTCCGGAGATAAAAAATTAATAGAGGCCTTTAAAAACGATCTTGATATTCACGCGGTCACAGCGGCGGAAATTAATCAGGTTTCCTTGGAAGAAGTGAGCAAGCAAATGCGCAGGGAGGCCAAGGCCGTAAATTTTGGCATTCTTTACGGCCAAGGTCCTTACGGCCTTTCCCAAACCGCGGATATTCCCTATAAGCGGGCCAAGGAATTTATAGAAACATATTTTAATGTTTATAAAGAAATTAAAGAATTTATAGATAAACAAATTGAAAAGGCCCGAGAGGAAGGTTTTACGGAAACTTTGTTCGGCCGCAGACGCTATTTGCCGGAAATAAATTCTCAAGTGCCCCAGGTAAAAAAAGGAGCGGAGAGAATGGCCATTAACACTCCCCTTCAGGGGACCAACGCCGATATGATAAAAAAAGCCATGATTAAGATAGATGAAATAATAGAAAAAAAATATAAAGAAAATGTAAAAATGACAATTCAGGTTCATGATGAGCTTCTTTTTGAGGTAAAAAATGATTTGGTAGAGACGGCTGCCCGGGAGTTCAGCCAAGTTATGAAAGATATTATCGCTTTAAAAGTGCCTGTTTTAGTGGATGCCGAATACGGAAATAATTGGGGGGAACTCAAAAAACTAAAATTTAAGGAATGAAAATAAAAGATTTGGTCGGAAAAAAAATAATTTTTTTAGGTTTGGGCATGGAAAACGCTTCTTTGCTTAGGTTTTTATTGCGAAAAGAAATAGAAGCGGATATGGTTATAGCCGACCCTCAGCCTGAAAAAAAACTAATTGCCAGACTGAGTCCCTTGTTCAAGTTGGCAGAGGAGAAAAATATTAAATTAGAGTTTAGAAGCGGTCGCAGTTATGATTGGTATTTGGGCGATTTTAATTTGGTTTTTCGTTCTCCCGGTTATCCTTTATTTTCTCCTTCTTTAAAATCGGCGCAGAAAAAAGGAACAGAGGTGTCCAGTCCCATGAAACTGTTTTTTTCTTTGTCTCCCACCTCTAATTTGATCGGCGTGACCGGGACGAAGGGTAAAGGAACCACTTCTTCTTTGATTTATGAGATTTTACAAAGAGCGGGCAAAGAAGTGTGGCTGGGAGGAAATATCGGGATCCCTCCTTTTGATTTTTTGGAGGAAATAAAGAGAAATTCTTGGGTGGTTTTGGAGCTTTCCAGTTTTCAGCTGGAAGATATGACGCAAAGTCCGAAGATAGCGGTTATTACCAATTTATATAAAGAACATTTGCGCGCCAGTGATCCGCATAACCCCAATTATCATAAAAAGCTAAAAGATTATTGGAAGGCCAAGCTAAATATTTTAAAGTATCAAAAAAAGGGAGATAAAGCCATTGTAAATAAAAATATAGAGCGGTTTGTCTCTGCCTATAACCCCCTCGGCAAATTAATTACTTTTTCTCGCCTGGACTGGGAAAGCAAATTATTCGGAGAGCACAATCAAGAGAATGTGGCCGCCGCTTACGAGGCGGCCAGGGCCCTTAATATTAAGAAAGAAACCATTAAAAAAGCGATAAAGAACTATCAGCCCCTGGAGCACAGATTGGAATTGGTTTTGGAAGATAAAAATAAGGTCAAATATTTCAATGACAGTTTTGCCACTACCCCCGAGGCAACCATGACCGCTTTAAAGGCCTTTACGAGCCCGAT
This sequence comes from uncultured Gammaproteobacteria bacterium, assembly GCA_964644045.1. GTDB lineage: Bacteria > Patescibacteriota > Patescibacteriia > Patescibacteriales > JAGXOH01 > JAIOTG01. Next base: position 66,232 of record CAZXUK010000001.1, on the reverse strand, counting down.
TATTTTATTAGCCGGAGGAGCGGAGAAGAATTCGGATTTTAAAGAGTTGGCTAAATTTATTAAGGAAAAAGTAAAATTTTTAATTCTTTTTTCCGGCCAGGCTTCGCCCCGGCTTAGAAAAGAGGTTAAAAATTCTGGTTTTTCCGCCTCCAAAATAAAAACCGCTTACAACATGAAAGAGGCCGTGAAATTGGCCAGAAAAAAAAGATCTTACGGAGACATAGTTTTGCTTTCTCCGGCTTGCGCCAGTTTCGGGCTTTTTAAAAATTACAAGCAGAGAGGAGAATTATTTAAGAAAGAAGTAAAAAAACAACCCGCGGTTAGGCGGGTTGTGGGGAGGCAGGCAAGGAGACCTTTAGTCTTTAAAAAAAGACATTAAAATTACATCTTGGAAAGCGCCGTCGCAGAAGAGGTGTTTTTTTAATCTTCCTTCTTCTTGGGCTCCGTTTTTTTGAGCGGCTTTGAGGCTGGCTGTGTTGGGAGCCATGATTTTTCCATAAACTTTCCTTAGGTTGATTTGCCGGAAAGCATAGGTAAGCATCATGGCTTCAGCCGAACTTCCATAACCCTTTCTCCATTCTTCTTTTTCTCCGATCACAATTCCCATTTCCGCGGTCCCGGCAATCCAGTCAATTTTGTGAAGACCAATGTTGCCAATATGCTTGTTTTCCTTGGTTTCCAGAGCAAAGACAATATTTTTATTGTCTTGACCGTGATTGTCAAACCATTTTTCTTCTTCAGCCGGGCTTAAGGGAAAGTAGCCGGCTAAGAGAAATTTGTTTATTTCTTGGCTGTTTATCCATTTTAGACAATTGGCCAAGTGTCTTTCTTTGTCCAGAACGCAGAAGTCCAGCTTTTTTCCGGAATAAAATACGATTTTTTCCATTTTTCCTCCTAAAATTTTAAAGGTTCAAATAAATTATCCTTGCCTGCCCGGCAAGGATAATTTTTAGGAGGTATATAAATTTTTAAGAAAATTATCCCAGCCGGAGAAAAAAAGCGCGTGAAAAACACCACAGGTGTTAATCATGGCTTTGCCTGCCGGAATTAATTTTCTTAAAAATAAAGAATTCATATTTTTTGTTTTATTTTTCTATAATAATAATACGAATTTTTGGTTATTTTATTACAGTTCCTCGGAATTTTTGTCCGTTTAGTATCTTTTTTAAATTGGTCAATTTTTTTCCATTGGCAATAATCACCTCTAATCCCAATTGTTGGGCTTTTTGCGAAGCAATAGGATCAAAGGGAGCGCTTAATCCCGGTTTCCATTTATTTCCCACTATTTTTCGGAAAGAGGGCCAGTCGGTTTCGGTTATGGCTTGGGCGTTTTTGTTTTTTTTCGGATCCTGCCAGTAGGCATAATCAACATTGGAGAGGTTTATAACCGTTTTAACTTCATATTCCTGGGCCACCAAGGTGGCCACATAATCAGTTGACCAGCCCGGTTTCCATCCGCCTCCCACTATTACCTTTTCCTGAATGGGTAAATGGATGGTGGGGTTTTTTATGATTTCCGGATGGGCCACATCCCGGAATATGGTGCGGATAAGGTGGGCATTAAGCCGGCTGGAGTGTATGCCCAGCCAGTCCAAGTCTTCCGGATCTATTTTTATTACTTTTTGAGCTGCCCGGTTATATTTGCGACAAGTATCTCCTCCGCCGGCAATTAAAAAAATTATTTTGTTTTTTTTGATTTGTTCTAAAATTAATTTGCGAAATTTTTTTAAGAATTCCCAATCAATTCCTTTGGCGGGGACTATTAAGGAACCACCCAAAGAAATTACCATCTTTTTTTTAGATTTCATAGATTTGTTCATTATTGATTAAAAAACCGCTAAAAGTCGGTTGTATTTGCCGTCTTAGCGGAGTTAAGTGTTTTTTTTAATATAGCAGAATCAAAAAAACAAGTAAATTTTAAAAAAATTTTTTGTTTGGTTTTATGTTTTTTTTATGTTAAAATAAAATAAGAATTAAATATGTTTTTATGGTTATTCCTTTAATTATTTTCCTTTATATTTATTGGGGGTTTTTATTTTTTTGGGCGATTTTTGTCTTTATCGCCCTTTATCATATGTTTCGTTACAGTTATAAAAATTTGATCAGTTTTTTTATAATTTTAATTTTTTTGGGGGTTTCCGGTTTTATACTCCTGTTTTCTTATAATCATATCAATGAAATAAATTGGGACAAAAAAGTTACTGTTTTTTCCGAGGTGTTTGATTCTTCTTCGCCTTATTAAAAAATAAAATTGAATATCCATGTTTTCTAAAATTAAACTTCCCAATCAACTTCCCGGAGAAAAGGTGGTCAAAAATGTGCGCCGGGACATGTTCGTGCTTTTTAGAAAAGTATTGTTTTTTTTGCTTTTATTCGTTTTACCGGCGGGAGTGCTGGGGATGTCTTTTTCTTTTTATCCTTCTCTTAAGACCGGGGAGCTTTCTTATCCCCTGATAGTCTTGGGGCTTAGCGCTTATTATTTGTTTATTTGGCTTTTTTTCTTTTTTACCTTTATTGATTATTATTTGGATGTTTGGATAGTGACCAATCGCCGTATTATTGATATAGAACAAGAGGGGTTTTTTGCCCGCCGGGTTTCCGAACATAAGCTTTTTCGGATTCAGGATGTGACCAGCGAGGTACAAGGGGTTTTCCCCACTATTTTAAAATACGGGAGCGTGTATGTTCAGACAGCCGGAACCAAAAGGAATTTTCATTTTGAACAGGTGCCGCACCCGGATGAGATCAAGGATGTGGTAATTGAATTGATCCAAAAGGACAGGCAGAGACAAAAAAAAGAAGACAAAGAGTATGAACAAGAATAATTCAGCCCGGTTAAAAAAAATTTCTTTTCCCCGAGGTTTTCTTTGGGGGGTTTCCACTTCCGCTTATCAAATTGAAGGAGGAGTTATTAATGATTGGAGCGAATGGGAAAAGAGCGCGGAAAGAATGGAACGGTTAAAAGCTGAAAATAAAGAGACGCAAAAATATATCTGTGGCCGGGCTTGCGATTCTTATAATCGTTGGCGGGAAGATATTTCTTTAGTGGAAGAATTAAATTGCAACAGTTATCGTTTGGGCTTGGAATGGGCGCGGATAGAGCCCCGAAAAGGAGAATGGGCGGATAAGGAAATAAACCGTTATAGAGAAATATTTAAGGAGCTTAAGAAAAGAAACATAAAAACAGTGGTTACTTTGTGGCATTGGACCAACCCTTTGTGGGTGAGAGATAGCGGGGGGTGGGCCAACAAAGAAATAGTTAATTTTTTTTCTCAATACACCGAAAAGATCGCGGAGGAATTGGGGGACTTGGTTGATTATTGGATAACCTTGAATGAACCCATGGTTCATGTGGCCAACGGATATGTAAACGGAAAGTTTCCTCCAAACAGAAAAAAAATACTCCAAGCTAATCAAGTTTTTAAGAATTTGGTCCGGGCGCACAAAGAGAGCTATAAGATACTTCACCGCAAAAACCCCCGAGCACAGGTGAGTATTACCAAGTTGACCAATGATTTTGAGCCGGCCCGGAGACTTTGTTTTTTAGACAGGATTGTTGCCGGAATTGCTCATTATTTTTGGAATGAAAGGTTGTTGCGTCGGCTTAAAAATCATTTGGATTTTATAGGCCTGGATTATTATTTTCATGATCGAATGGTGTGGTATCCCCCTTTTAAGAAAAATAAAAACAAAGAAGTAACCGACATGGGCTGGGAGATATATCCCCGAGGAATTTATAGAGTTTTGAAATATTTAGCTGAATATCAAAAACCGATTATAATTTTGGAAAACGGTTTAGCTGACTCGGAAGATAAACATCGCCGTGATTTTATCAAGGATCATCTTTTTTATGTTCATAAGGCCATATCCGAAGGCGCGGATGTTCGCGGTTATTTTTATTGGTCTCTCCTGGATAATTTTGAATGGGCAGAGGGCTGGGAGCCCAAGTTCGGTTTATATAAGGTGGACAGGGAGACTTTTGAGCGCAGCCCCCGTCCCAGCGCTTTTTTTTATTCTCAAGTTTGTCGGGATAATGAGTTGAAATTAAACTAATTTTAAATTATGTGGTTGGTAGTAGCTATTTTATCTTATTTTATTAGTGCCGGTGTTTATACCGCCGATAAATTTTTGCTTTCCAAAAAATTCCACTCTTCTATGACTTACGCTTTTTTTGTGGGTATTTGGAGCATTTTTAATTTTATTATTTTGGTTTTTGATCCCTGGGTGCCGGGTGCCATGGAGTTGGGCTTGGATCTGCTGGCCGGTTTTTTGTTCTTGGTAACCCTGGTTTTTTGGTATAAGGCCTTACATCAGAGCGAGGCCACCCGAGTGGTTCCGATCGTGGGCGCCTTGATCCCGATCTTCAGCTTTGTTTTATCTTTTATTTTTTTAGGTCACACCCTGGGAGAAAGGGAACTTTTGGCTTTTATAAATTTGATTATTGGAGGGGTTTTAATTTCGGTTAAAGAGACCCGCTTTTATGTTTTAAGAGAGATCAAGGAAAGCATTAAGAATGTTTTCGGCGGGGTCTTGGGAGGAATTCACGCCCGTTACCGCCCTTCCCGCAGATTGGTTTTAAACTCTACTTTTGCCGCTTTTTTGTTCGCCTCTTATTATATTTTAATCAAATATATTTATACCACCCAACCTTTTATCGGTGGCTTTGTCTGGTCTCGGCTGGGCAGTTTCTTGGGAGTTTTGTTAATTTTGTTTGTGCCCAGATGGAGAAAGGATATTAAAGATAAACAAAAGCATGGACGTTCGCCCCAAAACCTCCCATTTTTTTTATCGGTTCGTTTGGTCGCGGCCGGAGCTTTTATTTTGTTAAATTGGGCCATTAGTATGGGTAATGTGGCTTTAATAAATTCTTTAAAAGGTGTTCAGTATTTTTTTCTTTTGTTGATCGTTTTTCTTTTATCTGCTAAGTTTCCGGAAGCCTTAAAAGAGGAGCTTAGAGGAGGGGTTTTTCTTCAAAAAATTTTGGGAACTTGTTTGATCGCCACCGGTTTATATATGCTGGTAACGCTTTAATTCTTATTTGTTTTTATGAATTGGGTAATTTTATTTTTTTGTTTGGGATTCGGAGTTTTGGCTTATAAAAGACCGGATTGGGCGGTTTTGTTTTTAATTTTTGCTTTGCCCGCTTATTTGATCAGGTTTAATTTGGGGATGGTGCCTTTTACTCTTTTGGAAGCAATGATCTGGATCGCTTTTTTAGTTTGGATTGTGAAAAAAAGAAAACAGATAAAAGATAACTTGGTTAACACTTTTAAAGGTAAAAGCGGGACTATAAGCTATCCTTTGAGCAAAGAAATAGTTTTTTTGCTTTTGGTCTCCCTTTTATCCGTGGCTGTGGCCGGATTTAGTGATTCCGCTCTGGGGGTTTGGAAGGCCTATTTCTTGGAGCCGCTTTTGGTGTTTATTTTGATCTTAAACAATTTTCAACTAAAAAAAGATTATCAAAAGATTATTTACGGCCTCGCTTTTTCCTCTTTTCTTTTGGCGATTTATGCCTGGGTGCAAAAATTTACCGGCTGGGGAATCGGAAATGAATTTTGGCAGGCGGAAGTTACTCGAAGAGCTACCTCGGTTTTTCCTTACCCCAATGCTCTGGCTCTTTTTTTGGCTCCTTTGTTGATTGTTTTTTGGGGCCAGATTTGCGTAGAGTTTAAAAAAAGAAAAGATGATCTTAAAAAATTTTTATCCAAAGTGTTTTTTTTGTTTTTAACCATAATTCTCGGGCTGGGAGCGATTTATTTTGCCCGCTCTGAAGGGGCTTTAATAGCTTTGGCCGTTTCCGGTTTAATATTTTTTTGGTTTCAAGGAGGACGATTTAGAGGGTTGGTTTACGGAGCGGTGGCGGCGGCCTTGCTTTTTTTGATCTTTTTTCCGGCTCCGCGCCTCTGGGTGACACAGAAGGCGACCTTAAATGATTTGTCCGGAGAGATACGCAAACAGCAATGGAGGGAGACTTGGGAGATGCTAAGTCAGGATAAAAAAACTTTTTTCTTGGGAGCGGGCCTGGCAACTTATCAGAAAAAAGTAGCCCCTTATCATCAGGAAGGAATTTTTTATAACCGAGACAAAGACCCTCTTTTCCGCACTAAGCTTTTGCTTTTTGACCAAGAGTACAAGTCCGAATATTGGCAACCGGTAGAAATTTATCTTTATCCTCATAATATTTTTCTTAATTTTTGGACCGAGCTGGGTCTTGCGGGAGTGCTTTTGTTTGCCTGGATAATCATCAAGCTCTTGGCTGTAAGCCGGAGAAATATTGAAAACGGGGATGCTGAAGACAAATATTTATCCCTGGGCCTGGGAGGGGCGCTGGTGGTTATTTTGGTGCACGGCTTGGTTGATGTTCCTTATTTTAAAAACGATTTAGCGGTTGCTTTTTGGGTTTTGGCCGGCTTGATAAGTATGATAAGTTTAAAGATTAAATATAAACCGGATAAAAAAAATTAGTTTAAGTTTTTGGAGTTTATAAATTTTTTAATTATTTTTTTGAATAGTATTTGTTTTTATTACCTCAATTTTTAAACGGTTTTATTTAACCAATGGGAGAAGTCTTACAAAAATATATTGCCCGCACAGGCTATTGCTCTCGCCGTCAGGCGGAAAAACTTATTAAAGAAGGAAAAGTTTGGCTTAATGGTAAAAGAGCTGATTTGGGACAGCGGGTTTGGAGTGAAGATAAAGTTAAAGTGTCCGGCCGGAGGCTTTCTCGGGATTTGGACAAAGTTTATATTAAACTCAATAAGCCGCCCGGATATACCTGCACCAATAGAAGTTTTAGCAAGGAAAAAAACATTTTTTCTTTAATTAAAGAGAAAAAGAGACTTTTAATAGCCGGAAGGTTGGATAAAGACAGTCGTGGCCTGGTTTTTTTAAGTAATGACGGAGATTGGGTTCAAGAAATTACACATCCTTCTTTTGCCAAGGAAAAAGAATATTGTGTTAAATTAAAGTTTGGCGCGGAAAAAGAGAAAGATAAAATAAAAAAAGAGTTTTTAAAAGGAATAGATATTGGCCGAGAGAATGGGGTGGTAAGAGCAAAAAATGTTCAGTTTGCAGGTAATGATAACTTTAAAATAACCTTGACTCAAGGAAAAAAAAGGCAGATCAGGCGCATGTTTGCCGCTTTGGGCCTTGAAGTGGTAGATTTAAAAAGAATTAGGGTCGGCCAAATAAAACTGGGAAGATTAAAAGAAGGAGACTGGGAATATTTAAAAAAAGATTTTGTTAAAAACAACTAAGGAAAGATATGTTTTTTAAGGTGGGGTGGCAGAGCTTGGTTTAATGCGCCGCACTCGAAATGCGGTGTCCGTTTTTAGACGGACCCTGGGTTCAAATCCCAGTCCCACCGCCATAGGTTTTTATTGACCAAATATAGGAAATAGATAAAATAAAAATTGGTTGATTGTTATTGTTCTTTATTGTTTAATTTAAGGAGGTCAAATGGACCCTGTTAAAACAAGTGAGAAGATGAGAAAGATTGAGAAATTTTTTTCTTCCCGGGAAGAAAAAAAATTGGCCTATGATTATTTGGAGTTATTTTCTTTACTTTATTTTTCAAGCAGAAACCCGATTGCTTTACTTAATGTTTTAATGTTTTTGTTTGCTTGTTTTTTTCTGTGTTTTTTAGGGTCTCCTCTGTTTGAGTCTTTTTTCGGGGTTTTTCTTTCTTTTTCTTTGTTTTTATCCCTGTCTTTTAATCTTTGGTTTTTTTGTCAGGTTTCTAAAGAAAAAGTGGCCCAGTCAATTATGTGGAGACGCAAAAGTTCCTTTTTGGGGGAAAAAGTTTTTCAGGATTTACTGAATCTTTTTCCCGACTTATTTCAAATTATTAAAAAAAGTGAATTAGAAATTTTTTTCTAAAACAAAACCCCTGACAAGCAGGGGTTTTTAAAAACAAAGTTTTTATTTAGGAATTTATCTGCTTTTTACCCATCTTACCATTCGGGACAAGGGATAGATCCCTTCATGGGGAGCGCCGGCTGCGAAATAAGGCATTTTCCCCAAATGGGTTATTCTGTCCACTCCGTTCAAAGTGAGTTCTTCCCTTAATTCGTAGGCCCGGGAAAAAGGTTCAATCGCCACTACTTGGGTTTCCTCCCCTATTTCTTTTATAGCTTCCGAGAAATCTTCAACCGGAATTATGAATAAAGTTCTTCCCAGGGGGTGGGACTTGGTGTGTTTGACTTTTTCCGTTATTACGATCATATGGTCTTTTTGGGGAGAATCAAGGATCTCATTTCCCAAAAAGGTGGAATAGGCCTTTAGGTGCTCCACTGCCGCAACGCTTTGCAGGTTTTTTTCTCCTTTGGGAAGGCGGGAATTTTCTTCTTCTAACCCTTTTTTAAGTTCGGAGGCGTATTTTTTCGCTTCTTCCCAATTCCCTTCAATAAAGCATACTTGAGGAGAAAAGCAGGCCTCTTGATCAAAAACCACCAGATCATGGGCTCCTTTTCGGGCTACGCCTTTTAGATATTCCGGGTTTTTGTTTTGAAAAACTTCCTTGCCGATCAATTGAACTCCTCTTCTGGGGCCGAATTCCAACACTTCCTTGCCCTGAGAATTGTTTTTTATGGTTTCTACTGCTTCTCCTCCGCCCCAAACGCAAAGTAAGTCGGAAATTTCCACGAATTGATTCAAGGTTTCCAAGCCCGAACTTTTCCAATAAACCGCCGAAATTGATTTGGTTATGGGGTGGTCGGGGTCTATTTCTTGAAAGATTTGAATAAAATGAGAAAGAGTTACCAAGTCTCCGGAAGACATTTTCAAAATATTAATGTTTTTGGTTAAAAGACCGCGGAGCAAACTTATGATCCCGATCAAAGGAGCGTTGCCCGAGAGAATATGAAGGACAGTCCCCGCGGGTTGGCAATGGACATAGGCCTCTCCTTTTTCTACCCAAGAATCCATCATTTCTTTGTTTCCCAGTTCCGATTTTAAAAGCAGTTCCAGATAGTCTCGGGATAAAATGTCTTCTATTTGTTGCAAGGCGAAATCCACCATTTCCGGAGAATAACCGGTGGCCTGAGTGATTTTTTTTCCGGCCTCTTCCCGGAGGTTGCTTCCTTTTTTCCATTTTTCTTTCGCTTTGGTTAAAAAGGAAATAATTTCTTCCGAGTTTAAGTCGTGAAGAGATTTTTTGTACTCTTGAGTTTTTTTGATCTTTTCCAGATCTTCGGGAGTTAAAACCGGCGTGCTTATTTCCACGCTTTTTTTATGGAAATCTATTTTTTCCGTATTTTCCTCCCTGTTTATTGTTTCTCCCCCGATAATAAAAGGAATTTTGATTTTGTTCATATTTCAAGATTAAAAGGTTTAAAAATCAAAGGCGTCTTTGCTTTGTATGGCTTCCATGAATTGTTCCAGTCTTATGGCGCAACCCCGAGCTCCCGCTCCTTTGGCTCTGCCGGTAATTTCCACTGTTTGTCCTTTTCTTCCGCAGGGGCAGTCTTCTTCTTTAATGAAGCCCATATCCCCGGTCATACAAAAAGCGGGATAAGCTTGAGGCCAGGAGGCCATTAAAACTATCAAGCCCTCTTTATCCGGGCCTAATTCCTTGCTGGTATCCTCTGGATCTCTTACAGAAACATGATTCCAAAAAGGAACGTGTTTTCTTTGCTGGCCGCATTCGGGAAGCATGGTCATTATATCGGTGGATCCGTAGCCATCTCTGATCTCCGAAGGATCAACATTAAAAGTTTTGGCTATTTGTTCTTTCAGTTCTTCTTTAGAGATGTCATGTTTGACTCCTTTCCATCCGCCGGTAGTGATAAAACGGGATTTTCCGTTTAAGTCAATAAGCGGTTTTTCTCCTTGTTGTTTCCATTTTTCCGTAAAGGGGAGATAGGCAAAAGGAGGACCGTAAATGGTTATGGGTTTAGGGCTGTTTTCTATCTTTTCTAAAAGATCATCCACATCCAGGTTTCCGTTTTTTACCCCGAAAATAATATTTTCATCTTTAAAGCCGACTCCTTTCCAACCTAAGTAACCCCCTTTTACCAAACCTGTATCTGATTCTTCCGGACTGGGAGCCAAGAAAAGAAGGGATCGAGCATCGGGAATGTCATATCCGTCTTTCCATAAAACACCGTTTATTTTTGATATCATTTCATAATCTTCTTGGTTGTAAGCGTATCTTACGGGGTTGGGCGAGGTAGTGCTGCTGGTTGTAAAGATTTCCACCACTTCTTCACGGGGAACGCTTAGGATCAAATTATCCGAATCCCGGAAAGCGTCCGCGGGAACGGGCTGGATCTTCTCCAGGTCATCATAAGTTTTTATATCCTCCGGTTTGGTTTTATAAAAATCACAATATTTTTTGTATTCCGGGCAATTATTATAGTGATGCCGGAAAGCTTCCCTAAAGAATCTTAATTTAAGATCTTTGATTTCTTCCAGGGAAAAACGAAAAAAATCCTCTTTTAATAAATCCTCAAATTTTTTAGCCATATTTTTTTATTAATAGTTAGGTGTTTTCTTTATTTAATCATTTTTTTAAAATTTTGGCAATATTAAACAAATATTAATTGACTAAAAAGGTTAAAGTTAATAAAATATAATTACTTCATTAATAATATCAATAATTATGGAAAAAACTTTACAAAATTTGGCCAAGGCCTTTGTTGGCGAAAGCCAGGCAAGAAATCGTTACACTTTTTATTCTAAGGTGGCCAAAAAAGAGGGCTATGAGCAGATCTCCGAGATTTTTCTTTTAACCGCTGAAAATGAAAGAGAGCATGCTAAATGGCTTTTTAAAATGATTCAAGAACTTAAGGCTAAAAACTTTCAAGAAAAAACTTTGGAGGTAGAGGCTGAGGTCCCGACTGATTATGGGGACACTGAAGAGAATTTACAAGTCGCTATTGCCGGGGAGCACTATGAAAACAGTCAAATGTATCCGGAGTTTGCCCAAACTGCCGAAGAAGAGGGTCTTCCCGAGATTGCCCAAAGATTAAAAGCTATCGGGCGGGCGGAAGTGCACCACGAGGATCGTTATACCTGTCTTTTGCAAGAAGTGCAGGGAAAGACAATTTTTAAAAAAAGCGAGAAAAAGGAGTGGGTTTGCCGAAAATGCGGCTATGTTCATGAAGGAGAAGAGGCTCCGGCTAAGTGCCCCAGTTGCGATCATCCTTATAATTATTTTGAGCTTAAATGCGAGACTTATTAATAAAATTTAAATATGACCCAAGAAAAACAAATTTATCGCTGTAATGTTTGCGGAAATATAGTGGAAGTTTTGCATGCCGGAGCCGGTCAGCTGGTTTGTTGCGGAGAGAATATGGAGTTGTTGGAAGCCAAGCAAGAGGATGAGGGCCGGGAAAAGCATGTCCCGGTAATTGAAAGATCGGAAAAGGGGGTAAAAGTTAAGGTTGGCTCAGTGGCTCATCCCATGGAAGGGGCTCATTATATTGAGTGGATAGAGCTTCAGGCCGGGGACAAAAGTTTTAAGAAGTTTTTAAACCCCACGCAGGCGCCGGAAGCTGAATTTGAAGCGCGGGAAGAGAATTTGTCCGCGCGAATTTATTGCAATGTTCACGGATTGTGGAAGAGTAAATAAAAAATTTTAAAAATTGATAACCCCACCTCAATCCTTCCCTTTCAAAGGGGAGGACTGGGGAGGGGTTTTGTTTTGACTGATTACCTTTATTTTATTATGGTATAGTTATGAAACATCTTAAAGCCACAATTTACGGACGGGTCCAAGGAGTGTTTTTTCGCGACTCCGCCCGCCAAAAAGCTCGGGAGCTGGGCTTGACCGGCTGGGTGGCCAACCAAGCGGACGGCTCGGTTTATTTGGAAGCGGAGGGAGAAGAAGAAAAATTAAAAGAATTATTGGCTTGGTGTTGGCAAGGCTCATCTTCTGCCCGCGTGGATAAGGTTGAGCAAGATTTTTCCCAAGAGCTGAAAAATTTTGAGGGTTTTGAAGTTAGATATTAATAACAGGTCTTAGGTGTTAGTTTTTGGGTTTTAGGTGTTGATTTATTTTTAATAGTAAAAAATGAAAAATTCAGGTTTTTTGGTTGTAAATAAGCCGGTTGGCCCCACTTCTCATGATATAGTTAATCAGCTTAGGAAAATTACGGGGATTAAAAAAATCGGCCATGCCGGAACCTTGGACCCTTTTGCCGGCGGAGTTTTGGTTTTGGCAATAGGCAGGAATGCTACTAAGCAAATTGATAAGATAGTCAAAACTCAAAAAAAGTATAAAGCCCAAATTTGTTTGGGAGTGGTTACTGACACCCATGATTCAACCGGTAAAATTATAGAAGAAAATAAGATTGAATTTATAACTCGCAAAAAAATAAAAAAAGTTTTGAAAAATTTTCAAGGCAGACAAAAGCAGATTCCACCCATGTTTAGTGCTAAAAAAATAAAAGGAGAAAAGCTTTATAATTTGGCCAGACAAGGAAAAATCGTGGAAAGAGAGCCGGTGGAAATCGAGGTTTATGAATTAAAATTAAAAAACTATGATTTTCCCGGTGTGGAGATAGAAATAATTTGTTCCTCCGGGACTTATATTCGTTCTTTGGCTTATGATATCGGCCAAGAATTAGAGTGCGGGGCTTATCTAAAAGAGCTACAAAGAACCGCGGTGGGAGATTATACTCTAAAAAACGCTGTGAATCCGGAAATTCTCACTTCTCAAAATTGGACTGAATATCTAATCACAAATACATAAGATTACGAAATGCACGAATCCGATAACAAATTCACGAATAACCCCACCTAACCTCCCCTTAAAAAGGGGAGGAATTTTTTTAGAACTATTAACCGTTTTATTCGTGTAATTCGTGATAAAATTCGTGAATTCGTAATGGGTAGGACTTAAAAAGATTACGAAACGCACGAATCCGATCACAAATTCACGAATAACCCCACCTAACCTCCCCTTAAAAAGGGGAGGAATTTTTTAAAAACTATATTCAATTCCTCTACTTTAAAAGAGGAGAGATTTATAAAATTATTGATAGCTTTATTTGTGCAATTCGTGATTTAATTTGTGAATTCGTAATCTTGTGAATTCGTAATAGGGGTTGACAAGATTTATTTATGGGTATATACTCAATAATAGATATAGGTATATATTCATAAATATTAATTTACCATTTTATATTAAGTCCTCAAGGGATTAATAAAAAAGGTAATAAAATTATGCCAGGATTTAACGGAACCGGTCCTATGGGCGCGGGCCCCGGAAGCGGTAGAGGAATGGGTCCTTGCGGAGCCGGAGCTGCTCGCGGTTTTAGACGAGGCGGTTTTTCGGGAAGAGGAAGAGGTTTCGGGCTTGGTTTTAGATCTTTTCGTAGAGCCTGGACTGAAACAGATGAAAAAAAGGCCCTGGAGCAAGAAGAAGAGATGTTAAAACAGGAATTGAATCAGATACAGAAAGAAAAGGAAAATTTGGCCGAAGAAAAATAAAGGACCAAAATTATTAGCCGGGGAAATTTTTCTCCGGCTTTAATTTTGTTTTTTGTTATTGTATAATAAATAATTATATGAACAAGAAAGATTTCCGAAAAAATATTTATTATTCTCGTCGCTTGGGCCGACCCCCTTTAAGGCGTCGGGTTAGTTCGGATCTGCGTTCTGATTATTTTAAGCCCCAGGGTGTGCCTATGCGAAATTTGGAAATAGTGGAATTAAGCGCGGAAGAGATAGAGGCCCTGCGCCTTAAAAATATCAGGGATTTAGAACAAAAGGAGTGTGCTCGAAAGATGAATACTTCTCAAAGTACTTTCCAAAGGATTTTGAGTTCGGCTTATAAAAAAGTCAGCCAGGCCTTATCAGAAGGCAAAGGCATTAAAATTTCCAGAGAAAAATAATAATTAATTTAAAAAATATGTTCAGTGTTTTTAGGTTAAAGAGATTTTTTCAAATTTTGTTTTTTTTATCGATTTTATGTTTTCCCTTGTTCAATGTTTCCGCGCAAGAGGGTAATAGTAAAAATTTTTGCGCGGTTTATTTTACCGGAGTGGGCTGTCCTCATTGCGCCCAGACTGACCCGGAAGTTTTACAAGAATTGCCTGAAAAATATGAGAATTTAACAGTAATTGAATACGAGATTTATCAAACGCCGGGGAATCCCAATTTAATGAGCAAGTATAACGAGAATTATAATACGGGATTGGGAATTCCTTTGTTAATATTCGGTCCCAATGATTATTTGCGCGGAGATAGGGGTATTTTAAACAATTTTGAACAGAGACTGAAAAACGGTCAGAATAAATGTTCTTTGTCTAACGGAGAATTAAAGAATTTTTCTCAACTGAATTTAAATTTTTTGCCTTTTTATCCCAAGATCTGGAAAAAGGACAGGGTCTTGGTAAAAAAAGAGGAAAATGCTTCTCTGGATAATTTACAAAAATTTTTAGGAGTTGATAATTTGGCCGAAACCATTAAAAAAGAAGGTGATTATGTTTCTTGGAACGATCTTTCCGTGTCTTTGTCCGGAAAAGAAGTAGAGTTTGATCAAGCGGTTAAGATAGACGGCTGGATAATTAAGTGGAATGGACAAGGAGTTCCTTATGTCCAAAAAAATTCTGAAAGTTCTTCTGCGGTCAATTCTGGGGATAAGACAAAAACCGAAAAAGATTCTACCCAAAAACAGAAATTTGCCGGAGAAAAAATGAATACTGATTTTACCTGGTTTAAAATTGTTTCTTTGGCTGTTGTGGACGCAGTTAATCCTTGCGCTTTTGCGGTTTTGATTTTAATGCTTACCACAATTTTGACTTATAACCCCAAGAGCAGAAAAAATATAATCTTAGCCGGCTTAGCTTTTATAGCGGCGGTTTTTGTGATGTATTTATTTTATGGTTTAGTGATTATTAAGTTTATAAAATTGGTTCAAGCTATTACTTCCATCCGTTTATGGATGTATAAGATCTTGGGAGGCGTAGCTATTGTTTTAGGACTTTTAAATATTAAGGATTTTATCAGCTATAAACCGGGTGGCCTGGGCACGGAAATGCCTTTGCTTCTGCGGCCAAAAGTTAAAAAACTAATTTCCGGGGTTACTTCGCCCTTGGGGGCCGGTATTGTGGGGATTTTTGTAACTTTATTTTTACTTCCCTGCACCATAGGTCCTTATATAATTTGTTGCGGAGTTTTGTCGGTTCAAAATATTTTTCAATCATTGCCGCCCTTGTTGATCTATAACCTTATTTTTGTGGCTCCCATGTTGATTATCATGTTTTTGGTTTATTTGGGCCTCAAACAAGTAAAAGATGTTTCTGCTTGGAAAGAAAATAATATTCATAAACTTCATTTATTTGCCGGTTTAATAATGTTTTTACTGGGCTTGGCCATGGTTATGGGTTGGGTTTAGGATTAATTAATTTTTATGAATAGAAAAGAAAAAACTTCCGGGGTTTCCGTGGTTGTTAATGTTTTTTTGTCTTTAAGTAAATTGGGAGCGGGTTTTTTGGCCGGAAGCGCGGCTCTAATGGCGGACGGAATTCATTCCGGTCTGGATGTGCTTTCTTCAGTTGTGTCTTTTTTTGGTATTAAGGCCTCCCAAAGAGGCAAAGATGAAAAACATCCCTACGGACATTACAATTTTGAAAATATTGCCGGTTTGGGTATAGTTTTTTTATTGTTTATTTCAGCTGTTTGGATAATTTATGAAGGGGTGGAGCAATTAATGAGTTATAGCGCGGTCAGGTTAAGTGTTTGGGGTTTTGGAGCTGTTATAATATCTGTTATTGCCAATGAATTAATGGCCAGATATAAATTCAAGGTGGGCAGAGAAGAAGACAGCTTAGCTTTAGTAGCAGATGCCCAGCACTCTCGGGCCGATGTGATCTCTTCTCTGGGGGTTTTGTTGGGCTTGGTTTTAGTTAAATTTTTTCCTTTGGCTGATGGAGTTTTAGCCATATTTATCGGGCTTTATATTATTTATGAAACCAGGGAGTTGGGAGCTGAAACTATAGATCAGTTGGTGGGAGTAAAAGACGAAGAGGTGGAAAAGGGGGTTAGAAAAATTTTAAAAGAAAAAAAAGTTGAGTTATCAGATATTAAGACCAGAAAAATAGGTTCGGCCGGGTTTGCCGAAATTACCATTAAGCTACCGGCTGATCTGTCAGTTAAGCAGGCGCAAGATAAAACCAAGGCCTTACAGCAAGAATTGGTGGATAAAATAACTCGCTTGGACCAAGTGGTGATCCAAGTAGAGTCCCATGATTATAGTTCGGGCACGATCAGGCCTATTTGGGGCAGAAGAATGAATTGGAAAAAAAGATTTGTTAATCCTCGAGATTTGGGAGTTGAAGAAAAAAGGGGATATAGAATTATAGTTCCAATTAAAGAAGGTCGGGTGTATGAGAAATTGGGGGCACCGCAGTATTTGATAGTGGATAAAGAAGGAGAAAATATAAGACAAAAAAAGACAATAGATAATCCTTATTTGGACAAGGAGAAAGGAGGAGGAATGAGAATGATCCGCACTTTTGTGCCGGACGAGATCATAACTCCGTTTATAGGAGAAGGGGTAAAAGAAAAAGCCAAAGAAGCGGATATAAAAATAACCAAAACAGAAAAAGGCAAAGAGATTGAGGATTTTTTAAATATTTAATATGCTTAAAAAGATTTTCTTAATAGCGATTTTTTTGTTTTTGTTGCCTGTTGGTGGACAAGCCCAAACCGCCCAAGCCAATGTTTCCGGACGGGCTGATAAAATTTTTAAAGCCCGGGTGTTAAAAATTTTAGAAGAAAAAAGGGCAGAAAAGAAATCAAGCGATTTTACTCAACAAAAATTGGAATTAAAAGTTTTAGAAGGAGAGTTTAAAGGAGAGACCATAATTTTTAACGGGATTGGGGAGGTGGTTGCGGCTAATAGCAAGGTTTATAAAAAAGGAGATAAGGTTTTGGTGGCGGCCGTGCATGACCATAAGGGCAATGTAAATTATTATATTACTGATTATGTGCGCTCCGGCGCCCTGGGCTGGCTTTTGGTTTTGTTTGTTTTGGCTTTGCTTGCGGTGGGGAGATTAAAAGGTTTAAAAGCTTTGATATCTTTGTTTTTAACTTTTTTTCTGATTATAAAATTTATTATTCCCGGTATTTTAGGCGGAAGTAACGCTCTTATAATTACCATTGCGGGCTCGGCCTTGATTTTGTTGGCGGTAATTTATATTACCGAGGGCTTCAAACAAGTGTCCCATATTTCCGTTTTTAGCATTTTGATCAGTTTGACCTTAGTGTTTTTTCTTTCCTGGATTTTTATGGAAATAGCTTATCTAACCGGTTTAAGCGGAGAAAATATTCTGCCTTTGGTTAGCTTGGGAGAGAAGAATATAAATTTTCAGGGTTTGTTACTCGCCGGAATTTTAATAGGAAGTTTGGGGGTTTTGGATGATGTAGTGGTTTCCCAAGTAACTACGGTTAAAGAAATAACAGAAACCGATCCTTATCAGACAAAAGGAGAAATTTTTAAAAAAGGTCATCGGGTGGGAGTTTCCCATATCAGCTCCATGGTTAATACTTTATTTTTGGCTTATGCCGGTGTATCTTTGCCTTTGCTTTTGCTTTTTGTGAGCGGAAGCAGTGCTTTTCCTTCTTGGTGGCATATTATTAACAACGGGGCCGTGGCCACGGAAATAGTTAGAACCTTGGTGGGAAGTATAGGTATAATTTTATCTGTGCCCATTTCCACCGCTTTGGCGGTTTGGTGGTATAAAAGATGAATTACAAATCGGAAAAATATGTTGTTAAATTGTTGCCTTGTTTTGTTGTTTGATTGTAAAATTTCTTTAGCTTTTTTTAAGCTTTTTAAAGAGGGGCTTAGGCGGGGTTGTTCGTAAATTTGTTCGCTTAATCGGCAAGGCCGATGATAAAATTCGTGTAATTTGTGAGTTTGTAATTATGAATATAAAAAAAATAGTTTTTGCCAGTAATAACCGGGGAAAAATCAAGGAAATGAAAGCTATGCTTTCTGATTTGGGATTGGAGATTTTAAGTGCCGGAGAGATGGGAATAACCGAGGAGGTGGAAGAAGACAGAAATACCTTTATGGGTAACGCTTATAAAAAGGCCAGTTTTGCGGCCGGAAAACTTAAGGAATGGGCGGTTTCCGACGATAGTGGTATTTGTATTAAAGCCCTGGGAGGGGATCCGGGAGTTAAGTCCGCTCGTTGGGCCGGTCCGGACAAAGATTTGGCCTCTTTTACTTTGGAAAAAATGAAAAATATTCCCGAGGGTGCGAGGCAAGCTTATTTTGAAAGCGCGGCTGTTTTGGTTTCTCCCCAAGGAGAGCATTGGACATTTAAAGGCAGGATTGACGGAATTATTTCCTTGTCCTCTCAAGGCCGGCCCAGGCCCGGCCTTCCTTATGACGCTATTTTTATTCCCCAAGGGTTTAGCAAAACTTTTGCTGAAATGTCCGAGAAAGAGAAAAACAGTTTGAGTCATCGGGGCTGGGCGTTTAAAGAACTAAGGAGTTTTTTAGAGAAAACAAGTTGACTTTTAGGTATAATTTTGGTAATTTTAAAATATTCGCGAAGCAGACAAGCAATCACCTGAAACGGTGTTTTTTTATTAAAGCACTCGTAGCTCAGTCGGACAGAGCAACGGCCTTCTAAGCCGTAGGTCGCAGGTTCGAATCCTGCCGAGTGCGCTATTTGTTCGAGAAATTAGTTTGAATAAAGCGCAAGAATCAAATATTTTAAGAGATAGCCCTGCGAATGCGGGGCGAATCCTGCCGAGTGCGCTATTTGTTCGAGAAATTAGTTTGAATAAAGCGCAAGAATCAAATATTTTAAGAGATAGCCCTGCGAATGCGGGGCGAATCCTGCCGAGTGCGCTTGAGGTAATTATGGTGGCTATGGTTCAATGGTTAGAACTCCGGTTTGTGGCACCGGCGATCCGGGTTCGACTCCCGGTAGCCACCCATAGGAAGTAGAGAATAAAATGCTCCTAATTTATTAAAATTAGGAGTATTTTGGTTATAACGCCATAAAACATTAACTAAACATTTTTTCAATTTTAGCTAAAATTATTTGCATAAAAACAAAAAAACTTTTACAATTTAAAAGGTTAAGAAATTTACAGTTTTTTATTATTTATACAGATAACCATTAAATTTTTGCTACTTATCTGCAAAAAGTTCGTATAACAACCAGTTAGATGAAATTTTGTTCAATAATTACTTTTTATATATTAAGGAGGAAAAATAAAATGAATGATTTTGAAAAATACATAGAAGGGCTTGCTGACCACGAGGACGAGAAGAGTAAATCTTTTCTTGATCCAAGAAAACGCATTTTGGTTAATGCCGGAATTCGTCTTAACTGGATTGGCGACTTTTTAGCTAATCCCAATATTAAGTACCAGAAAACAGAGGTGCCGATAAACCAAGTTCTCTTTACTGGAACAACTCCTGATTGGAACAATGTTCTGATAGATAAATGCGAACGTTCGGTTGATAAATTCCTAAAACTTATCGAACAAGACGAGGAAATCAAGAAAAGATTTACTCATGAAGCGTCTTTCGGGAATGAACCAATTTTAATGCGTGGCCCTGATGAAAAAGGATTTTATCGAGTCTTTGATGGAATGCACAGATTTGTCGGTGCAGTTGCTGAAAAACGAAAAACTGTAATGGCTTACGTGCCGATTAACGAAGACAAACATCTTCCCGTTTGCGAGCCTCACACCGTCTACGATTTAATCCGAGGTTTTCAGCGACATGCCAAGGATATTAATGGAAAAACAGAGCTATACTACGCATTAAAATTGTTAGCTCGTACTTATGAAAACGTTATAGAGCTTCTTAAAAACAGATTTAATTCCACGTATGTTGCCGACGACGAAGTGCAAGAAATCATTAAAAAAGTAATCAAAGAAACAAAAAAGTAATTATTGAACAAAACTCAAGGGGACGCTGCGCTTCTGGTCTGCCTATTTGTTAATTATAATAATGAAGGCAGACCAGACCCTCATCTAACAAGTGATAACCGGAAAATGCCTCAGCTCGGCATTTTCCCAAATTCGTTTTCCCTTCGGTCAAACGAACTTCGGTTATCACAAACGTTATACAAAATTTGCTGCGACCGTTCGCCTCCGCTCACGGCCCCATCAAATTTTGTATAATGTGTGCGCTTACCAGCAACTGCCATGCGCCAATTTTCTGGCCTCGCTAACGCTCAGCGCAGAAAACTGTCGCATAACAGCTGCTTATCTGAAATTTCTTTCCGCAAACCCTATCGGGATTTGCTCCAAGAAACATCAGATCAAGCGCACACATTAAATGAAATTGAGAAAACGCCCTACGAATAGTAATTTTTAAGAATATTAGTTTGATTCTTATCTTTATGGAACACCAAATGAAATTGTACGAAAGCCCATTTGATAGAATTAAGTCGGGCAAAAAGAGAATTGAAATAAGACTTTTTGATGAAAAAAGACAAAGTCTTAATCTTGGAGATATAATTACTTTTTCAAAGTTGCCCGACTTAAATGATGAATTGTCTGTTGAAGTCATCGGTCTTTTAAGATACAAATCTTTTCAAGATTTAGTTAATGATTTTCCAATGAGTTATTTTGGTTATCCCGATGATCATGATAAACGGGCTTTCGCTGAATCAATTTATAGTATTTATTCTAAAGAAGACGAACAAAAGTATAGTGTTCTTGGAATAAGAATCAAATTAGTTTAACGGGCGTTTTCTCAACTCTCTTCACTTCGTTCGTCGGCACGTTGCATTCTCGCTATCGCTCGACCACGCTGCGCTCTCACTACACTTCGTTTCGTTCGGGGCGTATAACAAGGGATAAAAGGAAAATTGCTCGGCCCCGCCTGCCAGCGCCTTGAGCGCAGCGATTGGCGGGCAGGTCGCAATTTTCCCAAATCGCTTCGCGACTTCTTTTATTCCTAACGTTATTGTTTTTTTTAATTTTTTATTCTATTATTAGAGTAAAGAAGATAATATAATCTTTAACAGAAAGGGGGTGAGTATATATTAATAAATTAAAAATTTTAGATTGGGTTTGCCTAATTTTAGTCATCGTTGGGGCCTTGAATTGGGGCTTGGTAGCGGCTTTTGATTTTGATTTAGTTGCTACTATTTTTGGAGAAATGAGCGCTTTATCCAGGGTGGTTTACGGCTTAGTAGGCTTGTCTGGTATCTATATGCTGGTAGTGGCCGCTTCTTTAAGAAAAAAAGCTTAGGATTTTTAAAAATTTTATTTAAAATATTTTTTGATTTTTTCGGCAATTTCTTTGCTAGTAAAATTGGCTTTGACCATAAAGTCATCAGCTCCCATATCTTTGGCCTTTTTAATATCGCTGTCTTGTCCTAAATTGGAAAGCATTATGATCGGAATTTTGGATTTGTCTTTATTTTTGTGATTCCTTATTTTTTTAAGGATCTGAAATCCGTCTATGGAGGGGAGTATTATGTCCAGGAGAATTATATCTATTTTGCTTTCTTCAAATATATCCAAGGCCTCTTCTCCGTTTTTGGCTTCATAAACCGAAAAACCGCCCTTAGTTAATTGTTTGCTGCACATATTCCTTAAAAAAGACTCGTCTTCCACTAATAAAACATTTATTCCCATTTTTTCCGCACCGTTATCTTCCTTGGGTTCGGTTTTGTTTTTTGTTTTTTTATCTTTTTTCTCTGACTTGCCATTGTTTAGATAATTATTTACTTTATCTAAAACATCAGTGGGGCTGAATTCGGTTTTAATAAGGTGATCAACCGCCCCCAGTTTTTTGGTTTTTTCAATTTCCACCGGTTGCCCGGAATTGGATATTACGATCACGGGAATTTCTTTTTTTTCCTCATTAATCTTTTCCATTACCTCGTATCCGTCCATTTTGGGCATAATAATATCCAGAAGAATCAAATCGGGATCCCACTTTTTTATTTTTTCATAACCCTCTTCTCCGTCAAAAGCATTATCCACTTCGTACCCCTCCTTTTTTAATTTGGAGGCCAAAAGATCGGCCAGAGGTCTTTCATCTTCCACTATTAAAATTTTAGTTTCGGATTTCTTGGTTTCTTTTTTGTTTGTCATATTTTTGTAAAGTTAATTGTTATTTTTATTAAGGGGAAGATAAAAGTAAAATTCGGTCCCTCTTCCCTCTTGGCTTTTAAAATGTATTTCTCCGCCGTGTTTTTTAATTATATTATTGGCTATAAAAAGCCCCAATCCGGTTCCGCTAGTTTGCATTTTTTTTACATTTTCTCCTCGGAAAAATTTGGAAAATAATTTTTCTTGGTCTTTTTTGGGAATGCCCACTCCGTTATCTTTTACTCTGACTTTTATTTTTCTTTTTAATTTTTTTATTTCCAGGGTTATAGTTCCGTTTACCGGAGTATATTTAACCGCATTTTCCAATAAATTTTGTATAACTAATCTAATTTTTTCATCATCCATATAAACCGAAGGCATTTTTTGCGGTTTTTTAATGTTGAATTTTATATTTTTTTTCTCTAATTTGTTTTTTATATTGTTTACTACGGTTTCATAGACTTCCTTAAAGTTGGTTTTTTCAAAAGAATATTGTAGTCGCCCTTCTTCTATCCGGGAGACATTGAGCATGTCATTAACCAATTTTATCATCCTTTCATTGCTTTCAAAGCCCTTGGTCAGGATCTCTCTTTGGTCTTTGTTTATCGTGCCTGTATCTCCGTCCAAGATCATTTTTAAAGCCCATTTTATAGCTGACAAAGGGGTTCTTAGCTGGTGAGCGGCAATAGAGACAAACTCCGTTTTTAAGCGGTTGATTCTTTTTTCTCGGGTGAGATCGGAAAAAGTTTTCATGGTTCCCAAATATTTGTTTTTCTTATCATAAACCTTAGTGGTAACTATTTTGTAAGTCAAGGTTTCTCCTTGGTGTTCAATGTTTAGTTCTTCTTCTTCCGGTATCGGGGGGTCCATATTTTTACCTTTTTTTATTTTATGTTCTTTTTTGATAAGATCTTTGAAATTTTCCAGGGAATAATTGTCTTTTTTATCTATTTTTTTTCCAATATCGGATTTTTTAAAGCCCAAAACCTCTTTTGCTTTAGGGTTGAAGAGGTTTATTTTATTTTCGGAATCTATTATGATTATGGGGTTAACCAAATTGGAGATTATGGCAGAGGTCTTGTTTTTTTCTTCCTCCACTTTTTCTTTAGTTTCTTTGGTTTCTTTTAAAGTTTCAGCTAATTCGTTTTTGGTTTTTTCCAACTCACGGGTTCTTTGTTTAACCTTGTCCTCCAGTTTATTTTGGAATTTTTTTATTTCCGTAATATCGTTAAGAGCGACGAAACATCCGATAATATTGCTTTTTTGATCTTGACGTACAGAGGCGGAGAATCTTACGGGGACCTCTTTGTTTTGTTTAGTTAAAAGAATTTCTTCTTTGTTTTTGACATTGCCCTTTTTTAGGGTTTGTTTAAAAGCGTTTTTAACTTTTTTTTTATTTTTAAAAATTGTTTCTATATTTTGCCCCACTATTTCTGTTTCTTTATAATTACTTAAGTCTTTTCCCGCTTGATTGACATCCACTATTATGCCCACGGGGTTAACCGAGTATACCGCCAAAGGAAGAAAAAGAGAATATTCTTCAATATATCTTTCTAAATTTTCTAAATCTTCTTGCAAGTTTTCTATCAGAAAATTTTCTTCTTTTCTCATGTTTATAAATTAAATAATTATTTCCAGACAACCTCAAACTCATGGTAAGGATCGCCCTGAAACACGCATTTAGTTTCTTTTATATTAACATTTTTTTTACCTACTATAAACTCCCCCATGGATTTCATGTATCCCTTAATATCCGCGCAAACCAAAGGATGAATATTAAAATTTTCCAGTTTAAAGACAATTTTTTTGTTTTTAAGATCCGTCTTTTTTATTTTTAATTCTCCCGTTGATATTATTTGTTTCCAATGTTGTTTCCCGCCTTGAGCCGCCTTTTTAATGTCAATAAAATATTTTAAAAATATTTTGGCCATTAAAGAGCGTTTTGCCGCCTGGTATCCCATTTGAAAAACATCATCCTCGGTCCAACCCAAAATCTCTTGAGTTTTAAATATTAAAATCGCATACCACCAAAGAGGATACCATTCAAAACTTTTTATTTTTTTATCAAAAACATCTTTTAAGCCCTCTTTTTTTAAAGCTTTTTGGAATTTTTCCACATTCTTTTCTGACTCTGCTGTTTTTATGTAGTTTAAAATCCCTTTTATTACAAGTCCTTTTATTTTACCTTTGGTTTTTTTTATTTTTTTTATTTCCATTTTATGACAAACTCATGATAAGGGTCTCCTTCAAAAGAGCATTTGGTTTCTTCGGTATTTACTTCTTCGCTTCCGATGGTCAAATCGGCCAAACCGTTAAAATATCCTCTCAGATAAGTACACAAGAGAGGATGGATTTTAAAATTTTTCAATCTAAAAACCACATATTTTTTTTCTTGATTAAATTCCCCGGCCTCCATTTGACCTCGAGAATAATGTTTCTTCCAATATGCATTAACCTGGCGGCAAGTTTTTTCCAGGGAAGTAAAATACCTCAGAAGTATTTTTACTATAAAAGAATTTAAAGGGGCTTCCCTACCCATCTTAAAAAGGGCTTTGTTGCTCCATTTAAATTTTTCTTTCAATATCACTAAAAGCAGAACTCTCCACCAAAGCGGATACCATTCAGTGTTTTTTATTTTTTTGGCATTAAAATCTGGGATGTCTTTTTTTAAGTCCTTAAAAATTTCTTTTTGTTTTTTTTCTTGTTTGTGTTTTTTAATATATTTTATATCCGTAAGCAGAGCCGCTCCCCGGATCTTGCCTTTTATTTTTTTTAATTCTTTTTTTTCTTCTTCAGAAGGCATATTTATTAATGAATTTAAATATTTTTATTTTATCATAAAAAGTCATAATTCCCAAATTTGGTCATTCCAATCTTAGGGCCGTGATCGGATCCAGATTGGCCGCTTTTTGGGCCGGATAAAGCCCGAATATTATTCCGAAAACCAAGGAAAAAACCAAAGCGGTGAAATAAGCTTTTAAAGGAATGACAAAACTCCAATCCACCCCAAAAGAGTTAGCCCCCCAATAAATTAAATAGGAAGCTCCTATTCCCACCAAAATTCCCAAAATTCCTCCCAAAACAGTGATTAAAGAAGATTCGATCAAAAATTGTATTAAAATATCTTTTTTTTGAGCTCCCACTGATTTGCGCAAGCCGATCTCACCGGTTCTTTCGTTTACAATTACATACATTATATTCATAATACCCACTCCTCCCACTACCAAAGAGATTGCCACAATGGCCAAAAGAAGAAAAGTCAAGGCCTCGGTAATAATATTTAACATATCCATCATTTCTTGCATGGTTATCACTCGGAAATCATCTCGGTTAGTTTCCACTTTTCCGGTTTCTTCATTGTATTCCGGTTTGATATTGTGATTATCTCTTAAAATTGCCCGTATTTTGTCCGCGGTTTTATTCGCCTTTTCCATATTATTTACTTTGTGTACCATGTAAACAACATAATCTATGCCCATCATTTTTTTCTGGAGCGTTTTAACGGGAATATAAATATATTCATCAAAATTTAAAGTTAAAACCGAACCCCTTTCTTTCATTACCCCGATTATTTTAAACTTGGAGTTTCCGATGGAAATTTTTTCCCCTATTGCTCGGGAAGGTCCAAAAAGATCTTTTTTGACCTTGTTTCCTATTACCGCCACTTCAGCTAAAGATTCATTTTCATTTTCCGTAAAAAAGCGCCCTTTATCGACCTCGCTTTTGTCGACTCTGGTATAACTGGCATTAGTTCCCAAGAGAAAGATTTTTTTCCTTTCATTCAGATAACTGACCTGCTTTTGATTCATAACTCCGGAGTAACCCTCTTCAATATTCGGAAGTTTATTAATATCCTTCATGTCTTTTAGGGTTAGGGTGGTTACTTGAGCGCCGGTAACCAAGCTGGCGGCGGACTGTTGTTCGCCGGCCAATCCTTTTTTGTCCGTGGGGATCTTTATTTCTGTTTCTATAATATCACTTCCGAAAGACTGCACTTCGGATAAAATCAATTCCTCGATCGCAGCGCCGGCCGAAAAGACGATTATAATAGCGGCGATCCCAATAACAATTCCCAACACGGTTAAGCCGGTTCTCAATTTATTGGCTTTTAAGGACATTAAAGAAGTTTTTATCAGGGTGGAAAAATTCATATTCAGTTTTTAGGAATTATTCATATCTTAGGGCCTCTAAGGGAGTGAGGCGAGAGGCCTTTTGGGCCGGATAAAGCCCGAAGATCAATCCGATGCCGGTGGCTACTCCCAAACCGGAAATTATAGATAATAAAGAAACGGAAAATTCCCAATAGTAACCCAGATTTTTAATAATCACCGAAACCAAAAAAGAAATAATTATACCTATAATTATTCCTATGATACCTCCCACCAGAGTAATGATCATAGTTTCTATTAAGAATTGTCCTAAAATATTCTGATTGTTCGCGCCCACTGCTTTACGCAGACCTATTTCCTTGGTTCTCTCGGTTACATTAACCAGCATTATGTTCATAATTCCTATTCCTCCCACCAAAAGAGAAAGAGCGGCCATGGCGGTTAAAAAATATTTTAAGGCGTTGGTTACGGTAGTAATTATATCCAGGGCTTCCTGGGAACTGCGGACGGTAAAGTCATCATTCCGGCCACTGGGGTCCTCAATATCATGCCTGTCCCGTAAAAGCAATTCGATTTTTTCTTTTCCTTTTTTTATTTCCCCTTTTTCTACTTCCGCTCGTATCATATCCACATAATCAACTCCCTTGATTGTTTTTTGCATGGTTTTAATGGGCACTAAAATTTGATCATCATAATCCTGAAAGGCCACTGTTCCTTGCTCTTTCATAACTCCTATTATTTTAAAGGGGTGATTTTGAATTTTGATTGTTTCTCCGATCGCTTGAGAGTTGCCGAATAATTCTTTTTTTACCGTGTGTCCCAAAACCGCCACTTTGGAAATATCCTTTTCCTGTTTTTTGGTAAAAAAGCGTCCTTGGGCAACCTCGGCATCATCCACTGTTAAATATCCGGTGGTACAACCCTTAATGGTGGTGGAATAACTACTCCCTCTCCAATAAGTGTTGCTGCTTTCATTGCTGTAAGCCACCACTTCTTTTACTTCCTTGATTTTTTCTTTTATGGCCAAAGCGTCTTTATAAGTAAGAGTGGTAATAACTATGCCCATGGCGGAAGTGGGAGGACCGCTGTCTTCCGATTTTCCCGGGAAAACCCCCACTTTATTGGTCCCCAGGGTTTTTATTTCGGAAAGTATCAAACTTTGAGCCCCCGAGCCGATCGCCATAATAATTATAACCGCGGCCACTCCTATAATAATTCCCAACATAGTTAAAAAACTCCTGACTTTATTATGAAATATGGAAGTAAAAGAAGTTTTTAAATATTGTTTTAGAAGCGGAAACATTTTATTTTAAGAAGAATCCTCAAAGTTATTTATTTGAAAGTTGGCCGTCTTTTATTTTAATCACTCTTTTGGAATATTTAGCTGTTCGAGGATCATGAGTAACCAGAATAATGGTATTGCCTTCTTTGTTCAAGCGGGCAAGAATTTCCATAATTTGCGTGCTGGATTTGGAATCCAGGTTTCCTGTGGGTTCGTCGGCGAAAATTACCGAAGGATTGTTTACTAAAGCGCGGGCAATGGCCACTCTTTGTTTTTGCCCTCCGGAGATTTGGTTGGGAAAATAATGTATTCTTTCCTCGAGTCCCACGCTTTCCAAAACTTTTTTGGCTTTTTCCGCAAGATTTTTTTTGTTTTCGGAATAAGTTAATGGGAGTTTAACATTTTCTAAAACCGACAACCGGGGAAGAAGATTAAAATTTTGAAACATAAAACCTATTTTTTTGTTGCGCAGATAAGCGGATTGCTTGTCGTTTAAATTACTGACATCTTCGGTTTCAAATTTGTAATTCCCGGAAGTAGGTCTTTCCAAAAGCCCCAAAATATGCATAAGAGTGGATTTACCCGAGCCGGAAGGGCCCATAATGGAGAGAAATTCTCCCTTGTCAATATTAAAAGTAAGCCCTTTTAAGACTTTGGTTACCAATTCTTCATTGCGGTATTCTTTTTTTAGGTTTTGAATTTCAATTAAATGACTCATAAAGGAGAGTCGCAGAGCTTTTAATGTTTTTTATTCTATATAAGTTATTATTTCTTCTCCTCCTTCCAGGCCGCTGACTATTTCAGTCATCCCATTATCTCCCCGCAGTCCGGTTTTCACCTTTTTTTCTTTTGATTCGCCTTCTTTTAAAACTCTGACTATTTTTCCTTTCTCTTTTTTTATAACCGCCCTGCTTGGTATGGCCAATACATTGTTTTTTTGGTCGGTATGAATAGTAATATTGGCGGTCATTCCCGGTTTAATTTTTTTTAGTTTATTTTCCGATTCGGTAAAATAGATAGTTACTTCATAATAAACAACATCTTGAATAATAGTTTCCGCCGGATCAACGGAATGAACCTCGCCTTGAAATTTTTCTTTTTCTCCAAAAGCATCCAGGGTTATGGTAACATTATCGTTTAAATTGACTTTGGCGATATCCACCTCGGAGATATCCACTTCTATTTTGTGATTGGCTTCGTTTAAAACTTTAAGGACCGGCGAATTGGGCGGAATTTGTTCTCCTTCTTCATAGTTTATTCGGGTAATTTGTCCGTTAAAAGGAGCCTTTATAACGCTTTTGGCTATTTTATCCTCCAAAAGCGTTATATTGGCCCGGGCCCGCTCCACTTCGGCTTGGGCCAGCTCTATATCTTCTTGTCTGGTAGAGGCTTTAATTTGTTTTAGTTTGCTTTTGGCCACTTCCCAGGCTTGGAGCGTTGATTGGACCTGGTTTTGGGCTGTGGTTATATTTTGTTCTCCGTTAATCCGGGCGCTTTCCAGGGTGTTTTCAGCTTCTCTGATCGCATCCTCTAGATTGGTTTGAGCTCCTTTTAAATTATTTTCCGCGCTGGCTATGTTTAAGTCATAAGAGATATAAGCGCTTTCCAGGGAATGTTTAATATTTTGTAAAGAATTAATACCGGAGTTAATCGTGGTAATTTGTCCGTCTATAATAGTTTTGTAATCGTTCAGTTGAGTAGTGGTAAAATTCGGAGAGGTTACAGAGTCTTCCAGGGTTTTATAACAATAATTCAGAGCCTCCATGGTTTTGTTAGTTGCCGCGAGAGCATCAGTTAAAGCTTGATTTAGATTTTCTTCTGTTGAGTTTAAATAAGCTTGATCGTAGCTTTCTTGAGAATTTGTTTTTAAACTAAGGCTTTCTTTATAAAGATTTTTGGTTTTATCTAAATTGCTTGGATTTTTTGCTCCCAACAATCCTAATCTTTCCAGATCCTTGTCATTTATAATTTCGTCAATTTCATCTAAAGCGGTATTAATTACGGCCAAAGAATGGTTGATGGTTGACAGAGCCAGTTCTTGGTTTTTTTCAATGCTTTGTTTATAGCTTTCTTTGGTTTTTTCCAAACTGTCTTGGGCTGTTTGTATGGATTGCTCATAGCCGGTTAAGGTGTCGGGATCATCATTTTGCAGGTTGTATAAATTTTCTTCTGCTTGGTCAATACTGTTTTGAGCGCTTTTTTTGGTTTCTTTCAGGCTGTTTAGGGCTGAACGGTATTCTTTTTCCGCTTGTTTTTCTTGTTTTTCTATTACTTCAATGTTTTCTTTCTTTTCTCCGGCTTGTAATTTGGCCAATTTGGCCTGAGCGGCCCTTAAATTGGCTTCAGCCTCTTGTTTTTGGATTTCTAAATCAGTATAGTCAAGTTCGGCTAAGGTCTGGGTGGCAGTAATTTTGTCTCCCGTTTCAACCCAGAGTTTGTGTAATTTTCCTCCTTGGCCAAAACTAAGCTCGATTTCCTTATTAGCTTTTACTTTTCCGGTTTCCCGGACAGTTTGTCTTAAATCCGTTTTTTTCGCTTGCGCGGTTTCGTAATTAGCTGTTTTCTCTTGGGAAAAAAGAAAAAAATAGGAGACTCCCCCGCCTACCAATAAAACAATTACGGCTATTATAATAATTTTCTTGGTCATATAAAACATTTATTGATTTATAGAGCTTATTATAACATAGAATTTATTAAAAACAAGGTTGTTTTTTTTAAGAAATCGCTTAAAAAATAAATAAAATTTTTTCTTTTTTGCCCTTGACTTATAATCTGAATTAAGTTATTATTCTTACTAATTAAATAAGATTAAATTAATTTTTTAGGTGACATTTACATTTTTGAAAAAAGAGAAAAGTTGATGTTGCTTAATTAGCAGTAAAAATGTTGACTATTAGATTATCACGAACCGGTAAAAGAAACAGGCCTATGTATCGGATGGTTGTATCCGAAAAAGCCAGAATTCCTCGCTCCCGAAGTTTGGAATTTTTGGGCTCCTATAATCCTCACACCAAAGATTTACAAGTTAAAACCGAACAAGTAAAATATTGGTTAAACAAAGGGGCCAAAACTTCTCCTACAGTAAATAATTTGTTGATTTCCCAAGGTATTATTAAGGGAGAAAAAGTTAAGGCCAGCAAAAATAAAAAAAAGAAAAAAGAAGAGTCAAAAGAGAAAACCAAGGAATCCGTAATTGAAGAAAGATCTTCGGAGGGTGAAAAAGGGCCGGAAAGTGAAAAAGAAGTTGAAAAAAACAAAGAAGAGACCGAGGCAGGAGCTGAACAGGAAAAGAAGACAGAAGAGTCCGCAAAGGAAGAAAACAGCAAAAAAGAAAGTGAAGAAAACGAGCAGGAAAAATAAAAATTATCAAGTCGCGTTTAGTCAACGCGACCGGAAATAATAAATTAATAAAAAATCTTTTGAATTTGTTCCCTCAAATTTAAAAGAGAAAAAGTATTTATGGCAGATGTAGTACAAGACAAAGAATTCCTGGAAACTATTGTGAAGTCCATTGTTACTAAGCCGGATCAAGTTTCGGTAGAAAGAGCGGTGGACGAAATGGGCGTCCTTTTAACTTTAAAGGTTGACCCAGAAGACATGGGTAATGTGATTGGCCGCAAAGGTCAAACCGCCCAAGCTATCAGGACCCTGTTGAAAATTGTGGGAGCCAAAAACAACGCCAGGGTTAATCTAAAGATCTATGATCCTAATCAGGGTCAAAATCAAGAAGGTTCCAATTCTGGTGGCTCCAATTCTGGATCTGAAGAAGTGGACACTTCTTCAGTGGAAGACCTAAAAATATAAAAAAGTATTTTTATAGATAAAACCCCGGTTTGAATCCGGGGTTTTATTTTTGTTTATCTTTAAAACAACGCAAAGGTTGTTTTTTATTTTTTAAAAATATGTTATAATAATAATAATAAAATTTAGAACTCTATTCTTCTGATAAAGCAAAGTTTGGTTTGTCAGGAGTGATAATAAATATGACCTTATATCGTAATATTTTAAAAGAGAGCTTTCAAATGATTTGGAAGCGTAAACATTTATGGTTTTTTGGTTTTTTCGCCGCTTTTTTGGGGAGTTTTTTGGAGTTGGAAATATTGTTTAATAAAATTGACGGGGTTTTTATTCAAAGATTTGTAAACAATTTACAGTCCATTAAAGAAACCGGAATTCTAAGTGGTAGCGCTTTTTTCAATTTTATTAATTTGTTTAAAACCGAGCCGGTTTCCATGGTAATAATGTTGGCCATTTTTTTGATTATTTTGGCTTTATTTTGTTTTTTGGTCTGGTTAACCGTGATTTCCCAGATCGGTTTAGTAAATAATTCTTCCCGGTTTTTGAAAAATAAAACCAAAGACGAACCCGGAATCCAAGAAGGGGTGGAGGCCGGCATCAAGAGTTTTTGGCCGGTTTTTTTCATTAATATTATAATCAAAGTTTTGCTTTATTCTATTTTTTTGTGTTTAAGCTTTTTGATATTTTATGTTGCTTATACTTCTTTAGAGGTAAAGATATTGGTTTTAAATATGATCCTGTTTATCATTTTTGTGCCCCTGGCTTTAATTTTGGCTTTTATCGCCAAATTCGCTATTTGTTATATAGTAATAGAAAAGAACAGTTTTTCCCAAGCTATCAGGAATGCCTTTAGCTTATTTGCTAAAAATTGGTTGGTTAGCGTGGAAATGGCCTTTATACTTTTTATTATTTCTTTTATTGTTAGTTTGCTTATTTTGGTGGTTTCTTTTATTATTTCTCTTCCGATTTTATTAATTTTAAACCTTCTTTTGCTTTATTCCGGCGCTTTGTTGGGTTTTTGGATTTTTGTCATCGGGGTTTTGATTTTGGCGATTTTTGTGGCTGTGGCAGGAGCGGCTTTAAGCGCTTTTCGGATTGTGGCATGGACGGATTTTTTTGTTAAACTCAATTCTTCTCAGGGCGGTTTAAGCAAAATTTTAAGGTTGGCTTCTCAAATTAAGAAATAAGACAAAATTATTTTATGGGGGATGACAACGGTTTTCAATCCGTGGAAAATCTGATTAAAGCTTCTAAGGGCGAAGAAGTTGAGGAAGAAAGCACTCAGGGTAAATTTCAGAAAAAACAACAAGAGATAAAACTCAAGGAACTGGAAAGGCGAGCTCAGGGACGAGCCCAGTCTTTGGGTTATCCTTATATCAATCTTGTAGGTTTTCCTTTGAGCCCGGAAGCTTTATCTTTAATCAAAGAGGAAAGAGCCCGTAAATTACAAACGGTATGTTTTTTTTATGACGGAAAGAGGGCGCGTTTGGCCACCGTTAAACCTGATAGAAAAGAGGTGGAGGACTTAAAAAAAGAGCTGGAAGAAGAAGTTAATGTAGAAGCAAAGATTTATTTGGTTTCTCAACATAGTTTGAATTATGCTTTAAAGATTTATGAGAGTTTGCCCAAGGTAAAACATATTACCGGAGGAGTGGAAGTTAAAGAAGAAGATTTAAAAAAATTCAGGGATGATATTAAAGATTATAAGAGTTTAAATGAAAAAATAAACAAGGTAAACATCAGTGATGTGGTTACTTTGATTTTGGCCACCGGGATTAAAACTGATTGCAGTGATGTTCATATTGAGGCGGAGGAAGACGGGATCAAGGTTCGTTTAAGGATTGACGGAGTTCTTCAAGATGCCGCCACAATAGATAAGGATAAATGGAAAAAGATAGTTTCTCGAATGAAGCTTTTGGCCGGAGTTAAAATAAATATTACTGACAGGCCCCAGGATGGACGTTATACCATTTTTTTGGATGATGAAGAAATCGAGGTCCGTTCTTCTTTTCTGCCCACTAATTATGGGGAAAGTGTGGTAATGCGATTGTTGCGTTCCAGTTCTATTAGTTTACCTTTTGAGGAATTGGGATTAATGCCCCAGGCCTATGAAATTTTACAAAAGGAGATTAAAAAGCCCAATGGTATGCTTTTAACCACCGGTCCCACCGGTTCGGGTAAAACCACCACTCTTTACGCCATTTTAAGAAAATTGAATAATCCGGAAGCCAAAATTGTTACTTTGGAAAACCCTATTGAATATCACTTGGAAGGAATTAATCAGAGTCAAGTGGATAAAAGCAAGGATTATACTTTCGCCAAGGGGTTGCGTTCTATTTTGCGGCAGGATCCGGATATAGTAATGGTGGGAGAAATTAGGGATTTGGAAACCGCAGATATCGCCATTCAAGCCAGTTTAACCGGCCATTTGGTTTTATCCACTCTCCATACCAATGATTCATCCGGCGTAATCCCCCGCTTAATTGATATCGGAGTGAAGCCCTATTTTTTAACTCCGTCTATAAACGCTATTATCGGACAGAGATTGGTGCGTCGTTTGTGTCCTAATTGTCGGGTAAAGCATGAATTGGGAGAGGAAGAAAAAGAAAAGGTGGAAAAAATTTTAGCGGTAATTTCTCCCAAGGCCGGAGTGGAAACCCCTAAAGAGATGCCTACTGTTTATAAAGTCGGTCAAGGTTGCGAAAAATGCAATGGTATTGGTTATAAAGGGAGAATCGGAATTTACGAAATATTTACCATGGCGGATAATATTAAACAATTGGCCTCGGAAAATGCTCCGGCTTTTAAAATTCTTCAACAAGCCATAGAAAACGGTATGATTACTATGCTTCAAGACGGAGTTTTAAAAGTGCTGGACGGAACCACCAGTTTGGACGAGGTTTTCAGGGTTATAGGTAAAACCGATTATATAGACACTTTATATGATATTGTTATTTCCAAGACCTTTGGTCGGGGGATTAAATTGAGAAAAAAGGATCTTGATCAGGGTTGGGAAATGGCTATGAATATAAATGATGTGGACAAGGATCGAATAGAAAATATTCCCATCAAAGATATGATCAATATCATCCTGGCCACCGCTATTAAAAGTAATGCCGGGGATATACATGTCGAACCCGAGGAAAACAAAGTTAAAATAAGATTAAGAATAGACGGAATTTTGCATGACTTTTTAGAGCTTTCCAAGGATCATTATTTTTCTCTTTTGTCTCGGATAAAAATTTTGGCCGGTTTCCCCACTAATGTGAAAAAAGCTACTTGGGATGGCCGTTTCAGTATTTTTTTGGAAGAAGAAAAAATGGATTGCCGGGTTTCCATCATCTCCGGAGGTTACGGAGAAACCGTAGTTATTAGATTGTTGGCCAACCAAGCCGCTTCTCTGGATATGAAAGAATTGGGCATGAAACCTTATACTTTGGAGGTAATAAATAAAACCATAAAAAAAACCAGGGGGATTATAATTAATACCGGCCCCACCGGCTCGGGTAAAACCACCACTCTTTACAGTATTTTAAATAAGCTTAATAAACCTGATGTGAAGATAATTACTGTGGAGGACCCGATTGAATATCACTTGGAAGGGGTTATGCAGACTCAAGTGGATGAAAAACAGGAATATACTTTTGCTCGGGCCATGCGTTCTTTGTTGAGGCAGAATCCCAATATAATGATGATCGGAGAGATCAGGGATCAGGAAACGGCCAAAATCGCTATCGAGGCCAGTCAAACCGGACATTTGGTGCTTTCCACGGTTCATGCCAACAGCGCCGCCGGAGCCACCCATCGTTTTGCCGGCCTGGGAGTGGAGAGAGAAATGCTTGCCAGTTCTCTGGAGTGCAGTATCGGGCAAAGATTGGTGCGTCGAATTTGTCCACATTGCAAAGTGGAAGACGAAATTCCGGAAGATGTTTTAAAGGAAGTGAAAGAGCGTCTGGACAAATTAAGCCCGGAGCTAAAAAAGAAAATACCTTCCCAATTGAAATTTTATAAAGGAAAGGGTTGCAAACAGTGCAATAATTTGGGCTATAAAGACAGAATCGGTATTTATGAAGTCATAGAAATAGGGTCGGAGATGCAAAAGCTTATCCAAAGAAGTGATACAACCACTTATGCGATAGAGGAAGAGGCCTTGAAACAAGGAACGGTTTTAATGGTCCAGGACGGTCTTTTAAAGGCCTTGGACGGCTTAACTTCCGTTAATGAGGTGTTTAGAGTGATAAAATAAATTAAATTTATTATGGCAAAAAAAGTTATAGACAAGAGATTTTTTCAAAGTTTAAAAAAAGATTATAAATCCAGGGAAACAGAGAGAAAAAGGATTATCGGCTTTTCCAATTTAATTCTTAATAACTCCAAAAAAATTATTTTTGCCCTGCATAGGGAGGATTTTGCCAAGGCGGAAGCCGACTTTTCCGAAATCGAAAAGATATTTAAAAAAATGGAGAAGCAGTTCGGAATTAAAAGGATTTTTGACGAGCCCTCTTTTAAGGCGGCGGTAGAGGAATACGCCGAGGCCAAATTTTTTTATTTGGTTTTAAAAGGCAAAAAACTAAGGCGTATTACTGAAGGCCAGGTAGGCTTGGACGGCTATATTGGAGGTTTGAGCGATTTGACCGGAGAGTTGGTTCGTTGGGCCACCAATAAGGCGGCGAGCGGAGAAATCAAAGAAGTGGAAAAAGCTAAGGAAATAATCACTGAAGTGTTGGAAGAACTTATAGAATTTGATTTAACCGGTTACTTGCGCAATAAATATGATCAGGCCAAAACCAACTTGAAGAAAATAGAGCATTTGAATTATGAGATGAAAACCAAGAGATAGGGATTAGGGATTAGGTTTTAGGGATTAGGTTTTAGGTTGTTTAGATACAAAAAAAGAGCTTTGGAAAGCTCTTTTTTTGTTCCCTTTTTTGTTGTTAATCCAAAATATCAAAATCTAAAACAAGAGGGAGGTGGTCTGAGATGTTGGTGTTAATAACTCTAAAATTATTTACTTTAATTTTATTATTAACAAATAATAAAACTTCCCACT
This sequence comes from uncultured Gammaproteobacteria bacterium, assembly GCA_964644045.1. Taxonomy (GTDB): domain Bacteria; phylum Patescibacteriota; class Patescibacteriia; order Patescibacteriales; family JAGXOH01; genus JAIOTG01. The sequence continues at coordinate 29,964 of CAZXUK010000001.1, read as the reverse complement.
TTTTTAGAATTATTGATTTTAATTCCAATATTAAAGCTTATTAATTTCATTTGATTTTTTTAATTATAAAAAAGCTAAAGTAATTTATTTATTTCTTTTTCCAGTTCAACTAAGGCATCTTTTTTTTCAATTAATTTTTTGTTTTTTCCTCCAGTAATAATCATAGCTTTTTTGCCCGCGCCCACCACGGCCAAGTCCGTCTCTCCGGCTTCTCCCGGACCGTTAACCACGCAACCCATTACCGCGATTTTTAAGGGTTTGTCTATGTGGGCAGTGATTTGTTCTACTTGTTTAGCCAATTCGGCCACATTAATGCTGGCTCGGGCGCAGGTTGGGCAACTTATAATTCTAACTCCCCGACTGCGAAGCTCCAGAGATCTTAATATCTCCCAAGCCACTTTTACCTCTTTTGCCGGATCGGCGCTTAAGGATACTCGTAGAGTATCTCCCAGGCCTTGCAAGAGAAGATGTCCTAAACCGATTGAGGATTTAATAGTGCCTGAAAATTCGGTTCCGGCCTCGGTTATTCCCAAGTGCAAGGGATAATTCGCTTTTTGAGCCAACAGTTCGTAAGCTCTGACAGTTCGGTGGATGTCCGAGGCCTTGAGAGCCACTACTAAGTTATCAAAACCCAAATTTTCCATTTTTTTAATACTCTCCAGGGCGGATTCCGCCATGGCCTCGGAATTTGCTTGTCCGTGTTTTTGCAGGAATTTTTTCTCTAAGGATCCGGCATTTACGCCCACTCTGATAGGAGTATTTTTATCTTTGGCCAAGTCTACTATTTTTTTTAAATCTTTTTCCGGAAAATTCCCGGGATTAATTCTTAGTTTGTCCACGCCCTGTTTTAGGGCTTCCAGGGCAATAGGGGCGGAGAAATGAATGTCGGCTACCAGGGGGATCTCTATGTTTTTCTTGATTTTTCCCAAAACCCGGCCGGACTCCAAATCGGGCACAGCCACTCTAATAATCTCGCAACCCGCTTTTTCCAAGTCTTTGATCTGGCTAATGGTTTGGGCTGTGTTTTTGGTGGGAGTATTGGTCATAGACTGGATCGCAACGGGATTATCTCCCCCTATTTTCACTCCTCCTATATTTACGGTTTTGGTTTTATGCCTTTTTATTTTAGCCATTTTTCTAATTTTATTTTGTATTTTTTATAGAGATTCCAAAAAATCTTTAATTTTTTCTATCTCCCAATCCGGAGCCGAGGTTCCGGAGACCAGGCCCACGGAATCTAATTTTTTGATCTCGGCCCGGTTTAGTTCTTCCAAACAATCAACCCAGAAAAGTTTTTTATTTGCTTCCCGGGCAATCTCTGCCAGGCGGGTGGTATTGGCCGATTCTCTGGAGCCGACCACGACCACCCCCTCCACTTTTTTTAAAATATTTTTTAATTCCTTTTGCCTATCCGCCACTTCATTACAAATAGTATCTGCCCATTCAAAGTCGTCGCATTTGGTTTTTAAAATTTCCAAAAGTTTTTCTACCATTCCTCTTTTTTTAGTAGTTTGAGCCACTGCTCCGATACGAGAGCAGTAAGGCATTTCCTTGATCTCTTCTTCGCTTTCCGTAATTAAGGCCTCGCTTCCCGCAAGCTCTTTGATTACTCGGGTTTCCGGATGATTTTTTTCTCCGATTATGATCACTTTATATCCTTTTTCTTTTAGTTCTCGGGCTTTTTTTTGGGCATTTTGCACAATCGGACAAGTAGTGTTTTTTATGGTTAATTTTTTTTCTCGGGCTTGGTCTATAATTTTTTGCGATACCCCGTGCGCTTTGGTTATCAGGGTTCCTTTTTCAGTATCCTCTAAATCGTTTATAAAATTTATTCCGTCTTTGCGGAATTTATCCATTACTTGGCGATTGTGTACAATATTGCCCAAAAAATTGACAGGCCTGGGATCTTCTTTTAAGGATTTTCGGGCTATTTCTATGGATCTTTTGACCCCGAAACAAAATCCCAGTTTTTTGGCTATGATCGTTTTCATTTTTTAGTTTTTAATTCCTTATGACTTTTTAATAAATTAAAAAATTATTTTAACTATCAATTATTAGAGTTACCGGCCCGTCATTGATGAGATTTACTTCCATATGACTTTGGAATTTTCCCGTTTTTATGCCCAACCCTTCTTTTTTTAATTTTTTAACCAAATTTTTATAATATTCTTTTCCTTTTTTCGGGGATGCGGAGTCGCTGAAGTTGGGCTTGGTTCCTTTTCGGCAATTGCCATATAAAGTGAACTGGGGGATAAGCAAAATTTCTCCTTGGATCTCTCGGATAGACAGGCCCAGTTTTTTGTTTTTTTCAAAAATTTTTAGATTCAAAATTTTGTGAGCTATTTTGTTTATATCTTTTTCAGTATCATTCTTATGCACAGCCAAGAAAACCAATAAACCTTTTCGGATTCGGCTTATCGTTTTTTTGTTCGCTATTACTTCCCCTTCTTTGACTCTTTGAATAATCGTTCTCATAATTTAAAAATAGCACATACCTCGCAGATCCACAATATTTTTTTATTTATGAATTTGTCCTTTGTCCGGCCGGCAATAATATTTATGAGTTAGTAATTCGGCTTGGTATATGTTAAAATAAAAAAACCAAGAAAAAACTCAGTTTTTTATGAAAAGAAATTATTTTTTTGCTATTACTATTTTGGCCGGAACCATTATCGGCGGCGGAATGTTTGCCACTCCTTATGTGGTCAGTAAAGCCGGACTTTTACCCTTGTTTGTTTATTTACCGATTTTGACTTTTGTACAGTATACTCTTCATTCCATTTATGCCGAGATTATTCTTTCCACCCCGCAAAAACACCGTATGCCCGGATACGTAGGTTATTATAAAGGAGAAAGAGCCAAAAAGTGGACCCTTCTTATTTCCATAATCGGAAAACACGGAGCTTTGTTGGCTTATATTCTTTTGGGAGGAACCTTTTTATGCGGACTTTTAAGCCCATATTTGGGAGGAGATGTGTTTATTTATGCCACTATTTTATTTGTTATTGAATCCCTGATAGTCCTTTTTGGTTTAAGGTTAATTGCCGGGGTGGAATTTATCCTGAGTTTCCTTTTGGTTTTATTGGTTTTTTTGATCGCTTTTAAAAGCCAAGGGTTTTTTAGTTTAGATAATTTTACTTGGTTTGATAAAGAGTTTGTTTTTTTACCTTATGGGCCCATTTTTTTTGCCGTAGGAGGACAAGCGGCAATCCCGGAGATTTGCCGGCTCCTAAATCATAAAAAAGAGAAGATCAGAAGCGCTATCAAATGGGGCACAATATTCCCCGCTTTTTTAATGCTTTTTTTTGTTTTGGTGGTTGTGGGGGTAAGCGGAGCCAATACCAGCCCCGAGGCCTTGGTGGGCCTGAAGATGTATTTTCATAACGGAGTTATAACCGCCTCCCTGGTTTTCGGGCTCCTAACCATTATTACTTCTTTTTTGGTGATCAGCCAATCTTTGCGCGAGGTTTATTGGTGGGATTTAAAAATGAATAATAAGCTCTCCTGGGTGGTGGCTTGCGGTATTCCTTTCCTGCTTTATCTTTTGGGCATTAGCAATATTACCAAAGTGATAGGTTTGACAGGGTCTATTACCGGAGGAATTTTCGGAGTGATCTTGATACTTCTTTTGTTTAAGGTTAAAAAGGAAAGAAAAAAGCAGCCCGTCCTCCGGGTGGGTTTAGGTAAATTTTGGGCTTTCGTGCTTTGTTTTCTTTTTATTTTGGGGGTACTTTATGAGTTGTGGTATTTTATTAAATAATTTTTATATTTTATGAAGATAGCTATAATTTCCGATATTCACGACAATTTGGTTAATTTGGACAAGTGCCTGTCTTGGTGCAGGGATAATAAGATTGAAGCTGTGATTTGCCCCGGCGATGTTACCAATTCGGAAACCCTGGAATTTTTGGATAAAAATTCTCCCGGACCGGTTTATCTGGTTAGAGGAAATATGGAAATTTTTGAAGACGAGGAGGTTAAAAGTTTTTCTCAAATAGATTATGGAGGTCGGGTAGCTGTTTGGGAGATAGGAAGTTTAACTATCGGGGCTTGTCACGAACCCTTTTTAATTGCTAAGGTTTTGGAAAAGGGGGATTGTAATTTGGTGTTTTATGGACATACCCATAAACCGTGGGAAGAGAGGCGCCAAGGGACGCGGGTGGTTAATCCCGGAACGCTGGGAGGAGTTTTTAGTAAAGCCAGTTTCGCCTTTTATGACACGGAAAACAATAATTTGGAATTAAAATTAGTGGATGATTTATAAATAAATAAAAATAATTTATGTTGGATAAACAAATAAAAGAAGTTGCCCGGGAAGCGGCCCAGGAAGGAGGAAAAATTTTATATTCCCGTTTCCAGAGATTTGACCGCGGACAGGTAAAGCTTAAATCTGATCATGAGATCTTAACGCAAGCTGATTTGGCTTCAGAAAAAAAGATTTTGAGTATTATAAAGAAAGCTTTTCCCAAGCATAGAATTATATCCGAGGAAGCCGGAGATAATAAAAAAGACTCTGATTATCTTTGGGTGGTAGATCCTTTGGACGGAACTACTAATTTTTCTATGCATAACCCTCTTTTCTCTGTATCCATTGGTTTGTTTTATCAAGAGAGAGTGGTTTTGGGAATAGTTTACGCCCCTTTTTTGGACGAGCTTTATTTGGCCGAGGTGGGAGAGGGAGCCAAACTTTATTCTCCGGGTGATTCTTCCCGGGGCAGAAAGATGGGGGTTTCCGAAATAAGCGAAGGCAAGGTTTTGAATACTTTTTGTCACGGAAGCAAAGAAAAAGATATTAAAAGAGCGGTGAATTATCACAAAAAACAAAAATTGAATGATTTTGACTGCAGGCAATTGGGTAGTGCCGCCATAGAATTGGCTTTTGTAGCAGCCGGTCGCACCGAATCCATTGTAATTCCCGGAGCTCATCCTTGGGATGTGGCAGCCGGAGTTTTACTGGTTCGGGAAGCGGGGGGAAAAGTTACTGATTCCCAAGGAAGGGATTGGAACTTAAAAAGCAGGGATATGTTGGCCAGCAACGGCTTGATCTATAAACAGCTTTTAAGATCTTTAAATTAGCGAATAAAGCATTTATAGATCTAGATTTAATTTAAATTTTATTTATGATCGTTTCCAATACTGTTAGACAACCAGCGGTAGCCGGACAATTTTATCCGGGTTCCGCAGAAGAACTGAAAGAGCAGATCGCAAATTTTTTGGATCAGGCGGAAAACAGCCAGACCAATAAAAAAGTAAAAGCTTTAATAGTGCCGCATGCCGGTTATTCTTTTAGTGGACCGGTAGCGGCTGAGGCCTATAATCAGATAAAAGGAGAGGAAAGAGGAACAGTTATTGTGATATGCAATTCACATTCCGCTTTTTTCGAGGGCGTAGCTCTTAGTGAAGCGGATTATTGGTCCACTCCCCTGGGGCGGTTAGAGGTAGACAAGGAAAAATCTCAAAAATTATCAGAGAGCAACGAGCATATTGATTTTTATGAAAAAGCCCATGCCGGTGAGCATAGTTTGGAGGTCCAAATTCCTTTTTTACAAACGGTTCTTCAGTCCGGTTTTAAAGTGCTGCCGGTATTATTCGGCAATATTTCCGGTGAAGACGCCAAACAGCTTGCCGGGAATTTGGCGGATATTTTAAAGGAAAAAGATTTAATAGTGGTTTCCAGCGATATGTCACATTTTCCTCCTTATGAGGAAGCTAATCGGATAGATACTAAGACTTTAGAAATAATTGCGGAGAAAGATACGGAAGAATTGGAGAATCATATCAGTGAAGTTATGGAACAGGGGATCCCCGGAGAGGAAACTTTGTTATGCGGAGAAGACGGAGTTAAAACTATAATGGAGATGGCCAATTCCCTGGATTGGGAGAAAGGAAAAATATTAAAATACGCTAATAGCGGGGATACGGGTTTAGCTTCTAAAGACAGCGTGGTGGGGTACGGAGCAATGGTTTTTAACCACGGAGAGAAAAAAGAAGAAAAAGGCGGACAAGCGCAACAAAAAATAGATAATCAGAAAGAAAGCCAAGAAGAATTAAATTCTCAAGAGCAAGAGATTTTATTAAAAGTGGCTCGGGAAACAGTGGAAAGTTATGTTAAAGACGGCAAGATCCCGGAATTCAATATAAAAGAGGAAAAACTCCAAGAGCCCAGAGGAGCTTTTGTTACTTTAAAAAAAGGGGACCAATTAAGGGGGTGTATTGGCCAGATAGTACAAAGCGAGAAACCTTTATGGGAAGTGGTGGAAAAAATGGCCATTGCCGCCGCTGTTAAGGATCATCGTTTCTCTCCCGTGACCCCGGAGGAGCTCCCGGACTTGACTTATGAAATAAGCGTTTTATCTTTACCCGAGCCTGTTAATGATTGGCGGAATATTGAACCGGGAAAGCACGGAGTGATCGTGCGCAAAGGTGGTTATAGCGGAGTATTTCTTCCCCAGGTGGCGGAAGAGACCGGTTGGAATAAGGAAGAATTCCTTTCTCAGCTTTGTTGGCAGAAAGCCGGACTTCAGCCCGACAGTTTTAAAACTGATAAAGATTTGGAGATGTATACTTTTACTTCCGAGGTGTTTAGTAATTAAAAAATAAGTAAAATATGCAAATTAAGTAAAATAAGTTTTTAGATAAAAAATTTATTTATTTAATTTGCAATTAACATTTTATGAAATTAATTAGTAATTCTTTTTCTCACAATCAATCTATTCCGCACAAATACGGATGTGATGGAAAGGATATTAATCCGCATTTGCAGATAAGCGAGGTGCCCGAAGGGGCTGAAAACTTGGTTTTGATTATGGATGACCCTGATGCTCCTATGCCGAAAAGTTTTGTTCATTGGACTTTATGGAATATTGATCCGGCTACCGCCGAAATCTCCGAAGACAGCGTGCCCGAAGGCGCTATTCAGGGAATAAATGATTTCGGGAGCGCGGAATACGGAGGTCCTTGCCCTCCCTCCGGAGAGCATCGTTATTTCTTCCGTCTCTATGCCCTGGACAAAAAATTGGATTTAGAAGAGGGCGCGAGTCGAGAAGAATTAGAGCAAGCCATGGAAGGCGCGATTATAGAGCAAACCGAGTTAATCGGCCTCTACAGCCGAGACTAAACCAAATTCTTGATTCTTGATTCTTAATTCATTATTCATCATTCTAATCAAATATTCCCTTTAAATATTGTCCGGTATAACTTTTCTTGATATCAGCTACTTGTTTAGGAGTTCCTTGGGCGACAATTTTTCCTCCTTTGTCTCCTCCTTCAGGCCCCAGATCAATCAGCCAATCAGCTGATTTGATCACATCCAAATTGTGTTCGATTATAAGTACGGTATTGCCTTTATCCACTAATTTGTTTAAGACAGCCAAGAGGTTTTTAATATCGGCAAAATGAAGACCGGTGGTGGGCTCGTCCAAAATATAGAAAGTTCTGCCCGTGGATCTGCGAGCCAGCTCTGTGGCTAACTTGATTCTTTGCGCTTCTCCTCCGGACAAGGTGGTGGCCGATTGACCCAGGCGAATGTAGCCCAGGCCCACTTCTTGGAGCAGTTTTAGTTTTTGTTCCACCGCCGGAATGTTTTCAAAAAAATCCAAACCCTCTTCCACTGTCATTTCCAGAACATCGGCAATGTTTTTGCCTTTATAAGTTATTTCCAAAGCTTCTTTATTGTAGCGTTTTCCATGGCAGACTTCGCAATCCACGTAAACATCGGGTAAAAATTGCATTTCTATTTTTATCATTCCGTCTCCCCGGCAGGCCTCGCATCTTCCGCCCACCACATTAAAAGAGAAGCGCCCAGGTTTGTAGCCCCTGATCTTGGCTTCCGGAGTAGAGGCAAATAGTTCGCGAATAGGAGTAAAAGCGCCGGTATAGGTGGCCGGGTTGGAGCGGGGAGTCCGGCCGATGGGAGATTGGTCTATGTCAATAATTTTATCTATATATCTTAAACCTTCAATGCGGTCATGGGCTCCGGGCTCGTTTTTGGCTCTATAAAATTTTTGCGCCAGAGCGCGGGCCAGGATATCGCTCATTAAAGTGGATTTGCCTGAACCGGAAACTCCGGTTAAGGATATGAATCTCCCCAAAGGAAAATCAACATTAATATTTTTCAAATTATGTTCACGGGCGTTAATAATGGACAGGGTTTGGCCGTTTCCCGTGCGGAATTTTTTGGGAACAGGGATGGATTTTTTGCCGGATAAATATTGGCCGGTTAAGGATTTAGTATTTTTTTTGATATGAGCCGGGGTACCGGCAGCCACCAGTTTACCTCCGTGTTCTCCGGCCCCGGGACCAATATCCGCAATCCAGTCCGAGGAGGTGATGATATTTTCGTCATGTTCTACCACCACCACGGTATTGCCTAATTTTTTAAGGTTTTTTAAAGTTTTTATAAGTTTATCAATATCTCTTTGGTGAAGACCTATGGAGGGCTCATCCAAAATATACAAAACTCCGGTCAGGGCTGAACCGATTTGGGTTGCCAGTCTGATTCTTTGCGCCTCCCCTCCGGATAAACTTTTGGCCGCTCTGTCTAAAGTTAAATAGTCCAAGCCCACATTAAGGAGAAAATCCAGGCGGGATTTGATTTCTTTAATGATCTGAGAAGATATTTTTTTGTTTTTGGCGTTTAGTTTTTTTCCTTTTTCCAAATTCAGGAAAAATTTTTTGATTTTGGTGATATCTCGGGAAGAAATATCATAAATTGATAAGCCATCTATTTTTACTCCTAAAATTTCCGGTTTTAATCTTTTGCCCTTGCAAGCCGGACATTTGAATTCCCTCATATACTTGCCTATTTCTTTGCGGATATATTCGGATTCGGTCTGCCAATATCGCCTTTCCAGATTGGGAATAATACCTTCAAAATTGGTGGTGAATTCCCCGCTTAATTTTTCTCCATCATACTCAATATTATAGGTTTTGTCTTTAGAGCCGTATAAGATCACATTAAGTTGTTCCCGGCTTAAGTCTTTGATAGGAGTATTGAGATCAAAGCCGTGTTCTCCGGCTACGGTTCCCAGGATTCGGAGTATCCAAGTTTGTCCGGAAAGATTATGAGAGATGGGCTTGATTCCTCCTTGGGCAATAGTCAGTTTGGGATTAAGAATGATCTTCGGATCCATTTCCAGTTTGGTTCCCAACCCCGTACATTTGGGACAAGCTCCGTGCGGAGAATTAAAAGAAAAATGTCTGGGCTCAAGTTGTGGTAAGCTGATATCACAATCCGGGCAGGCAAATTCTTGGGAAAAAAGTTTTTCTTCTCCTTTTTTGTTTTCTGCCGGAGCCGAAGATATTAAGCCCCCGGAGAGCTCCAAGGCTTTTTCTACCGCTTCGCTCAGGCGGGAGACATCTTCCTTGTCAGTATTGATTTTAATTTTATCTACAATCACTTCTAAGCTGTGTTTTTTTTGTTTATTTACTTCTTGTTCCTTAGCTTCCTCCAGGGTATAAATTTTTTTATCAAAGCGGATGCGGGAGTAACCGGCTTGGGCTACATTGTCCAAGATATTTTTATGTTCTCCTTTTTTGTCTCGCACCAAGGGAGCCAGAATGAGAATTTCCTCCCCCGGATATTTTTCCAAAATTTTATCCGCAATTTCATCTACAGAATATTGTTTAATTTTTTTCCCGCACTTAGGACAGTGCGGAATTCCGATGCGGGCAAAAAGAAGGCGAAGATAATCATAAATTTCCGTAACCGTGCCCACTGTAGAGCGGGGATTATGAGTGGTTGATTTCTGGTCAATAGAGATGGCCGGGGAAAGGCCTTCAATAGAGTCTACATCCGGCTTATCCATTACTCCGATAAATTGACGGGCATAGGCGGACAAGGATTCCACATACCTTCTTTGGCCTTCGGCATAAAGAGTGTCAAAAGCCAGGCTGGATTTGCCCGAACCGGAAAGTCCGGTTAGGACCACCATTTTTTGGCGGGGAAGCTCCACGTCAATGTTTTTTAAATTATGAACCCGGGCTCCTTTAATTTTGATTTTGGAGTTGTTTTGATTAGCCATTTTTAGTTTGTTAAGTATGTTAATTAGAAAATAATTATACAGGAAATTTGCTTAGGAAGCAAGGAGGTTAGGTGTTAGGTTTTAAGGATTAGTTTTTAGGGTTTTAGAGATTAGGGATTAGGTATTAGGGGTTAGTTTTTAGGGTTTTAGAGATTAGGGATTAGAAATTAGAAATTAGATATTAGTTTTTAGGGCAGGGTAGGAAGTTGGTTTTTAAAAAGAATATATATTCGAATATATATTCTTAATTTTTTAAGAATAAAAAAAAGAGGTTGTCATTGATGACAACCTCGGTTGATTTTGTTTTTTGTTTTTTTTCGGCGCTTTGGGTGGCCCAGACTTGGTCTGTGCCCCTCAATTCGCCTGGCCGGTTTTTGTCCGGGGGTAAACATTTTTCCCCGGTGTCCGGCCTTTTTGCCTGAAGAAAAGGCATCCTCCCGGTGTGTCCGGCTGCTGTGATGGGCGTGTGGGTGTAGTCCGCGCGGCGAACTTTTTCGTGGCCACTTGCGGTTACCCGGTCGCCGATATTGCCTTGCGATACCCGCGATTCCCCCGATTTTGCGCGCGCGTTTTTTCAGGGGGGATTATTCGGGCTGATCGATGGCGTCTACGCCGGCTCTCAGTGCCTTTGGGAGGATGCCAGACCGGTATTAGTCCGGTCAGATAAATCCTGAAACCCAGGTTTCCCCGGTTCCGATGATTTGAATCATGGGCGTCTCCGTCAATGGGTGCCGGCGCTTGCAATGGCCATGGTGTTGCCCTTGGCAAGCACCGGGCCGTGGCGATAGGCCGGGCGGGTGATGGTGCCGTCAAAATTCTTTAATGTCTTTGCGGTTTCACACGGTCCTCTGATAATCATGGGCGCCTCCTTAGGCAAAAAAGGTATTAAAAAATGAGGATTTAAACTAAGACCCTATGCCTTAGCCAAATTCCTCAAATGAAAAGAACAAAAAATATAATAACATATTTAGAAATTTTGTCAAGAGCTTTTTTTGTTTTAGTACACACTTTTTGGCGGATTAGTTATTTAATAAATTTATGAACTATTTTGGTAGTAATAATTCCCAAAATAAAACCGATTACGGTAAAACCTATTAAAGTCGCCCATTCCAACCACCCCAGGGCCACGATCTTAAAATAATGGGCCAGAGGAGTATAAATTATGAGAAGTTGTAAGCCCAAAGAAAGAAGTAAAGATAAAACCAGGAACTTATTGGCGACCCAGTCTTTTAAGGAATGAAGATGTTCGTTGTATTTGATTACTCCTAAACGAACAAATTCAAATAAGATAAAGCCGGTAAAAATTATGGTTCGCGTTTTTTCCTGCCCCCAATTCAAGTTCAGGGTAAGGAAAAAGATTGCCAGTAGGATTACGGACATCAAGAGGCCGTTGCTGATTATTAAGATACCCAACTCTTTGTTTATAATCCCTTCTCGGGAGTTCCGGGGTTGGCGTGACATAACATCCGGACGAGCCGGATCCACAGAAAGAGCCAGGGCCACTAAGCCGTCTGTGATCAAATTGATCCATAAGATCTGTACCGGGAATAAGGCCACAAAGGGAAGAGTTAAAGTGGCTACCAATATTACTAAAACTTCGGCCAGATTACAGGTTAACAGATAATTTACGAATTTGCGGATATTATCAAAAATTCGCCTGCCCTCCTGGATGGCGTTTCTAATAGTGGCGAAATTGTCGTCCAAAAGGATTATATCACTGGCTTGTTTGGAAACTTCGGTGCCTTTAGTGCCCATAGCCACCCCTACATCTGATTTTTTCAGGGCCAGAGCGTCATTTACTCCGTCTCCGGTCATGGCCACTACTTGGCCCTGGTTTTGTAAGGAAGTTAAGAGCTTTAATTTATGAAAAGGAGAGGTGCGGGCGAAAATGTTATTGCCTTTGGCTAAAAGTTTATCAATTTCAGCCCCTTTTAATTTCTCCAAGTCTTCGCCGATATAGACTTCCGGACTTGTTATCCCCACTTTTCGGGCTATGGATTGGGCGGTTAAGGGATTGTCTCCGGTTATCATAATGGTTCTGATTCCGGCATTTTGGCACTCCTTAACCGATTTTTTAGCTTCTTTGCGCACCGGATCGTTAAGATAAATTAAGGAGATAAAAATTAGGTTATCTTCAGTTAATTTTCCGCTTTTTTTATAAGCTAAAGCCAAGACGCGATAACTCTGGGAGGCCAGTTTTTTGTTTTTTTTCAAAATTTTTTCTTTTTCGGTTTGGCTTAATTTTTTGTTTCCCCCGGGAGTGGCCACTTTATCGCATTTTTCGATTATGACCTCCGGAGCCCCTTTGGAGAAGATCCATTTGTTTTTGTCCAGGGTCTGCATCACGGTCATCATTTTTCTTTTACTGGTAAAAGATATCTCTCCGTTTCTTTGACCCTCTTTTTTTATTTCTTTTTGAGCGTATTGTTTTAAAGCGATCTCGGTTTCATCCCCCACCCATTTTTTTTCTCCTTCTTTGTAAATTTGTTTGGCATCATTGCAGTAATAAGCGCATTGGTAGGAAATATTTTTAATCGCATTATTATGCTCGTTACTCCAAATATTCTTAACTTTCATATTTCCTTGAGTAAGAGTGCCGGTTTTGTCGGTGCAGATGGTGTTGATGCTGCCGATGGATTCGGTGGTGGCCAGTTTTCGGATCAGGGCGTTGCGGGCCACCATACTTTTAGCCCCCAAGGAAAGAGCCAGGGTGATAACCGCGGGGAGACCTTCGGGTATGGCGGCCACAGCCAAAGACACCGCGATTAAACCGGTTTGCAGCCAGCCGAATTTGGCAAAGCCGGCTAAAAAAGTTAAAAGAATAATAAACCCGGTCCCCACTACCAATTTATTGCTGAACTTGTGCATGTGTTTTTGAAAAGGGGTTTTTTCTTCTTGAATATTCTGCATTTTCTCCGCAATTCTCCCCACTTTAGTTTTCATACCCGTGGCGTGAACCTCGGCCTTTAACCTTCCGGACAAAACACTGCAACTGGAATAGATATATTTATCTTTTTGTTTGTGTACGGCTTTGGATTCTCCGGTCAGGACCGATTCATTGATTTCCGCTTTTCCTTTTAGGATTTTGGCATCAGCCGGGATTACATCTCCGCCCTCCAAAACGATTATATCCCCGGGCACGATCTGCCAGGCCTTGACCTCTCTTTCTTTTCCCCCCCGAATAACTTTGGCTTTGGGGGTGGCCATTTTTTTCAAGGCCTCGATCGCTTTTTCCGCTTTGTAATCCTGAATAAATCCGGCGACCCCGGAAGCTAAAACTATGATCACAATTAAGGTCGAATCCACATAATTTTCGCCTTGATAATAGTTAACCAAAAAAGAAATAATCGCGGCTATGATCAAAATAATGATCAAAGGGGATTTGAATTGAGAAATTAAAATTTTAATAGGATTTATTTTTTGAGTCCTTTTGATTTTATTGGGACCGTATTGATCTAATCTTTTTTGGGCTTCTTTTGAACTAAGTCCTTTTATTTTTTGAGTCATAAATAATTTAATATTAAGCGGTTTTGGGTTTTTTTATTTCCCAGCGCACCAAAAGATTGGCAAAAAGAAGGGGAACTATGAATTTAAAAACAATACTGGAAGCAATGATCACGGAGTAAAGCTGAGTGTCTATAATATTATTATTAAAAAGTATTTTTATGATAATAATACTTGTGCTAAAGCGGACGGATAAGCCGATTCCCAGAAGTATGGACCTTTTTAATCCCAATTCTTTTTTACCCACAATCAAGCTTCCCAAAATTTTAGCTCCTTTAGTGACTAAAACCAAAGCTAAAACAATCAGGGGCGCGGTTGCCAGGTAGCCCATATCCATTTCCAGGCCCACCCAAAAAAAGAAAATCGGGGCGAACAGGCCGTAGCTCAAAGTTTTGATCTCGGTTTCAATCATTTTTAGTTTTTTAGCCGGCAAGAGATTTTTAATACTGATTCCGGCCAGCAAAGCGCCCAGTGCCCCGGCCTCGGCATAGCTTCCGATCCCTATAAATAAAAAGAAGATAAAAACCGTAAAGAGGAACAAGGTTTTTATATTAAAAAATTTAAAATATTCCTTGCTTTTTTTAAAATTAACCAAAAGTAAAGCCAAGATTAGCAAGAGAATCAAGGATAAAGCCATACCGGCAGCATTAAAACTGCTTCCGCTTGTGCCTCCGATCACTATTATTACCGTAATTAAAACCGAGATTTCAATAATATCGTCCAGAGCCCCGATGCTGATAATTGATTGGCCCAGCTTGGTTTTGGTTATTTTAAATTCATCCAGGATGGGAATCAAAATAGCTTCCCCCACTGTGGCAAAAGAAAGGGCCACTAAAGAAGAGACACCCCATCCGTATCCGAATAAAAAATGAATAAGAGTGCTTCCCAGGATAGCTTCTAGGAAAATAATAAAAAAAGTGGCTCGAAATATAAAACCGCTTTTTTTCTTGAGTTTAGTGAGGTTTATATCCAGCCCGATCATAAAAAGCAGGAAATACATTCCCAGTTCAGCTAAAAACTCAAAAGAGTCAGAATCAGTTAAGCTTTGAAAAGGGTTGTAAACAGCTGCCAAAGCGCCCAAAATTAGGGCGGCAAAAATCCAGGGAACCCGGATTTTTTCTATGCCTTTACCAATTATAAAAGTCAATAAAAAAATCGTGCTTAAGAATAAAAAAATATTCATAAAATGAGTTTAAGTATATGTTTATTTTAACAAATTTGGTATAAAAGACCAACAGGAAATTATTTGTAGATTTATATTTGTTGATTCGCGGGGCGGTTTGCTGTTATACTTTAATTATAATTTTATGTCCGGTAATAGTGAGGCCCGGTAGTCAATAAGACCCGAGTATTTCAAGTTTAAAATAACAATTAATAAAAAACATCAAATGTTTATATTTTTTTACGGCGAGGATACTTTTCGGGCCAATCGAAAGATCCAAGAGCTAAAAAAAAGATTTTTAACCCAGATCGGCGGAGGCGAGGATAGTATCAGTTTTTTGGATGGTTCTGAAGCCGACTTATCCGAAATAAAGGAAAAAATCAGCGCCTCCTCTCTTTTTAGTTCCGGAAATAAAAGAATGATTGTTTTGAAAAATACTTTTCAAAATCCTCAGCTTTCAGAGCTTTCCGAATATTTTCGTACTCAAAAAGAAGAGACCGATAATACCGTAATTTTTTGGGAGCCGCGGATCAAAAGCAAAAGAAAAGGAGCTAAAACCGAAATATTGATGATCGATTCCGTGGGCAGAGAAAAACCTTTGAGCAAAAAGGCGCGGGCTTGGTTTGAATTTTTGAATTCGCAAAAATTCAGTCAGGAATTTTTTCTTTTGTCCAATACCGAGCTTAATAAATGGGTTCGGGAAGAGTTTAAATCTCGAGGAGGAGAAATAAGCACTAAAGCTTGCGAGCTTTTGATTAGCTTGGTGGGTAATAATTTATGGCAATTGAACCAAGAAATAAACAAATTGATTTATTATAAAAAAGGCCAGGGAGCTGATGCCGGCCAAACAGTAGAACCCGAAGAGGTGGAAGAGTTGGTGGAGGGCCTGTTTGATCAGGATATTTTTGCCCTAACCGACGCTATTAGTAATCAAAATTATTCTTTGGCAGTTAATTTATTGGAAAAACAATATTCAGCCGGAGTTAATGAATATTATCTTCTTAATATGATCACTCGGCAGATCAAAATACTCTTGCAAATCCGACAATGTTTAGACGAAGGAGAAAGCTCTCGTAAAATGATCAGCAGTCTGGGCCTTCACCCCTTTGTGGTTCAAAAGGGCATTAATCAAGCAAGAAAATTTAGTTTAATTAAATTAAAAAGATCCCTCAATTCTTTAGTGGAAATGGATTATCTTTGGAAATCCGGTCAAAGTGATTCGCGAGTTGATCTGGATTTATTTCTTTTAAGAGTTTAAAACAATGCTTAAGATAGTAATAGATACCAATCTTTTGGTTGCCCACCTTTTTAATAAAAAAAGTTTTGCCGCTCGAATAATTAATTTATCCCGGCAAGGAGAGATCGAAATATTATGGAGTGACGCTATTAAAAAAGAAGCCGAGTATATTCTGAGCAATATTAGTCGTTCAGCCAATCGAAAGAAATTGGAGTGGAACAAAATTTTTAAAGAAAAAAATAAGATAAAAAATCCTCCCCGCTTGCGGGTTATCGCGGAAGACCCGGAAGATGATAAATTCTTGGCGTGCGCTTGGGCGGGAGGAGCGGATCTAATAGTTTCCAGCGATCGTCATTTATTGGACTTGGGTAGTTTCAGAAAAATCCCCATTAAAGGAACCAAGGATTCCTGGAGGGTTATTATAGAAAAAAACAGAAAATAATAAATCAAAAAAGGAGACAGAGGTATGAGCCGAAAAAAGATATTCGTTTAAAAAGCCGAATGATCAAGTAAAAAAAGAGGAGGGAAGGGCAGAAAAACTGAAAAAGAAGAGAGAAAAAAGCTAACTCAGCAAAATATACTTTAATTTCCGTTTTTTATTGTTTGGCCGCAAGTTTTAAAAATAAAGACTGCGGTTCTTTTATTTTTAAAACAAAAATGTTATTCTTTTTTTTACTTAATATTTTTTATGGATTTACAAGCGATTTTTAAAATTTTAAACTCAGAACCGAATTATAGGCGGCGGCAATTGGAAAAAGCTCTTTTTGTTGATTTGATTTCGGACTGGAACGGAATTACCACTTTGCCCAAAAGTTTAAGAGAAAAATTGTCTCAAGTTTCGAGTTTGAATATACGGGGAGAAATTTTTGAATCTTCTCGAAAAGATACTTTTAAAGCCCTTTTTACTTTAAAAGACGGAGAAAAAATAGAAGCGGTTTTAATGCGCCATCGGGACAAAAGAAATACGGTTTGCGTTTCTTCTCAAGTAGGGTGTTCTCTGGGTTGTAAATTTTGTGCTACCGGCGGGGCCGGTTTTGAGCGCAATTTAGATTGGGAGGAAATAGTGGAGCAAGTATTGTTTTTTGCTCGGATTTTAAAGACCGAAGGCAAAAAGGTAAGTAATGTGGTTTTTATGGGTATGGGCGAACCTTTCCTTAATTATGAAAATGTCTGGGGGGCAATAAGATTTTTAAATAGTAAAGATACTTTTAATTTGGGAGCCAGACGCATCTCTATTTCCACTATTGGAATTACTGAAGGGATTAGAAAAATGGCTCGGGAGGGCCTGGAGGTTAATTTGGCTGTTTCCTTGCATGCTCCCACGGATGAGCTTAGAGAAAAAATAATTCCGATTAATAAAAAATATAAAATTCAGCAAGTTTTAGAAGCGGTTGATTATTATATAGACAAAACCAACCGTAAAGTTATGTTTGAGTATCTTTTAATCAAAGATTTTAATGATTCGGAAGAAGAGGCGCGAAAATTGGCCCGATTAATGAAACAGAAACTTTATTTGGTTAATTTAATCCCTTGTAATTTTGTCGGAGAATTTAAGGCTCCGGAGGCGGGTCGCATAAAGAGATTTAGAAATATTTTGGGAAAAGAGGGCGTTCAAGTGACCCAAAGAGTCAGTCAGGGCCGAGATATAGCCGGGGCCTGCGGCCAGTTAGCCGGCAAAAAATAAGCTTAGATTGAAAGTTTTTGATTATTTTTTTCGTATAAAAAAGATATGGAGAAAACTCCTCAAAAATGCCGTGAACGGGATGACAGTAGTTTGGTTCGTTTAAGCCTGAAGAACGAGGACTACTTCTTTTATTTAATGGAAAGGTATGAAAATCGCTTGTTGAATTTTATTACCAAGATTTCCCACATTAATCGGGATGAAGCCGAGGATGTTTTGCAGGAAGTTTTTATAAAAGTTTTCCGCAACTTGGCCTCTTTTGACAAGAGTTTGAGTTTTTCCGCTTGGATTTACCGAATTACGAGAAATGAAACCTTCAGTCATTTTCGTAAAAATAAAGTTTATTACAACGGATTGGGAGCGGAAGAAAATGAAAAACTTTTAAACAGATTGAAGTCTGAATTGGATTTGGCCGGGGAATTGGACTATAAATTTCTTAAAGAAAATATTGATAAGGTTTTAAAGCGATTAGATAATAAATACCGGGAAGTTTTGGTTTTGAAATATTTAGAAGGGAAGGATTATAAGGAAATAGCGGATATTTTAAAAAAGCCCTTGGGAACTGTCGCCACTCTACTAAAAAGAGGAAGAAATAATTTTTGGGAACAAGCCCGGGATATGAAAATGAAATTTTAAAAATATGACCAAAAAAATCAGTGAAAAAATTTTTCGGAAAATTAAAGAGGATCATCTCAAGCCCAGGCCCAGATGGGAGTTTTTGCTTAAGGATTATACCGTTTGGACTTTGTTCGGAATTTCTTTGATTATCGGAGGTCTGGCGGTTTCGGTAATCTTTCATATGGTGGTTAATAATGATTGGGATTTATATCAGTATGTTTCCGGGAATTTCTCAGGCTTTCTTTTGGCCACTCTTCCCTATTTTTGGCTGATAATTTTGGCTTTTTTTATTGTTTCGGCTTATTACAATTTAAAACATACCAAAAAAGGATATTTATTGAGTCTGGGAAAAATTTTGGTTTTAAGTTTATTGATCAGTGTTTTTCTGGGCGGTGGCTTGTATGCGGCGGGCTTAAGCGAGCCTATAAATAATGTTTTTAGCCGGAAAATCCCTTTTTACAAAGAAACCTTGGAGCGCAGATGTAAAATGTGGAATCGTCCCCAAAAAGGACTTTTAGCCGGCAGGGTTTTGGAAGTGGAAAGCCCGCAAAAATTTTATTTACTTGATTTTAATAATAAAAATTGGTGTGTGGAATGTCCCCAACTTTCCCAATGCCCGCATATTCAAGAAGGTTTTAATAATTCGGTTAAAATAATAGGAAAAACAGGCAAGGATTGTTTTCAGGCCAGGGACATTAAACTTTTTAAAACCGCCCCTGCTTTTAAATCCGAGCATCGTTCCGGGAGTTTTAAGTCTTTTCGATAGAAAAAATTTTTGGCCGTGAAAGAAATTAAGACTGTCCGGCGTAATAAAGATTAGAAGGCCTAAAATATCCCGGGTAAATAGATTAATAACTAATTATAAAAATATGACAAATTCAAAAATGATTACCGGCGCGGCTGCCTTAGTGGCTTTAATCGCCGTAGTCGGAATCGCCGGAGCCAGTTATGCCTACCAAGGGAATCCCGAAGTTCAGGGGCCGAATTATTCCCCGGAAAGACATAAAGCCATGGAAACCTCTTTGGAGGAGGGTAATTACCGGGCCTGGGAAGAGTTAATGGGAGACCGAGGTAGAGTTGCCGAGGTGGTTACAGAGGAAAATTTTGCCAAATTCGCTCAGGCGCATAAGCTGGTCGAGCAAGGCGACCTGGAAGGCGCTCGCGAAATCCGGGAAGAGCTGGGGCTTAATCAAGGTTTTCAAAGAGGAGGACTCTATAAAAACGGTAAAGGTGTGGATTCGGAAACCAGAGAAAAAATGTGGCAGGCCCTGGAAACCGGTGATTATGAATCTTGGAAAAATTTAAAATCAGACCGCCCGTTTGTTCAGGGTTTATCTCAAGAAGATTTTGAAAAGTTGGTAGAAGTTCATAATTTGAGACAGGAAGGTAATTTTGAGAAAGCGAGCAAAATTAAAGATAGCTTGGGTATGAGCAAAGAAAGAAAAGGCAAGGCAATGAAAGACAAAAGCTTGGGTTGTGGTAATTGTCCTATGTTTCAAAATTAAGCCAGATTTTTTTCATAGCTTGACTTAGGATATTTTTCCAAAAAAGGCCGTTTCTAAAAAAGAAACGGCCTTTTAAATTTGTTTTATAGTTTTTCGGCAAAATAGTTTTCCAGTTCTTCAATTTTTATCCTAACTTGTTTCATGCTGTCTCGGTCGCGGACAGTTACGGTATTATCTTTTTCCAGGGTATCAAAATCCACGGTTATACAATAAGGTGTCCCCACCTCATCTTGGCGGCGGTATCTTTTGCCAATACTGCCTACTTCGTCGTATTCGCAAGTGTAGTTATATTTTAGATTCTCAAAAATCTCTTGAGATTTTTTAACCAATTCGGGTTTGTTTTTCAGAAGCGGGAAGATCGCGATTTTAATAGGCGCGATTTTTTTGGGAAATTTCATTACTATCCTGGTTTCTTTTTCCACTTTTTCTTCTTTATAGGCGGCCAGTAGGGTTGCCAGAATGGTTCTATCCAAACCAAAAGAAGGTTCAAGTACATGGGGAACCACTTTTTCCTTGGTTTCCGGGTCATAATATTCCAGGTTCTCCCGGGAATATTTGGAGTGTTGACTTAAATCAAAATCACCGCGGTGAGCAAGACCATAAAGCTCTTTAAATCCAAAAGGGAATTTATACTCTATATCCACGGTTTTTCGGGAATAGTGAGAGAGTTTTTCCGGTGGATGTTCGTTGCGTTTTAAATCTTTTTTTTCTACCCCCGCTTCCTGGACAAATTCTTCCATAAGTTCAAGCCAATTTTTAAAAATCGGTTCCCATTTAGTCTTCGGATGAATAAAATATTCAATTTCCATTTGTTCAAATTCTCTTAGGCGAAAGATAAAATTTCCGGCTACGATTTCGTTGCGGAAGGCCTTGCCGATTTGAGCGACTCCAAAAGGCAATTTTACCCTCATGGAATCCAATATATTTTTAAATTCAATAAAAATAGCTCCGGCTGTCTCCGGTCTGAAGTAAATCGGTTCTTCAATTCCGTTCATCTCGGTTTGAAACATAAGATTGAATTTTTTAACCTCGCTCCAATCAAAATCGCCGCACTCCGGGCATTTGATTTTATTTTCCTTAATAGCCTTTTCCATTTTTTTATTTTCCCCTTCCAAGTCTTCTCCGGTTACCTCTTCCACCAAATGATCGGCCCGAAATCTTTTCTTGCATTTTTTACAATCCACTAAAGCGTCATTAAAGCCGGTGGTGTGACCGGAAGCTTCCCACATTTTGGGGTGAAGCAGAATGGGGCCGTCTATACCCACGACGTCACTTCTCTCGCTAACGAATTTTTTCCACCAGAGTTGTTTAAGATTGTTCTTTAATTCCACTCCGTAAGGTCCGTAACTATAGGAGTTAGCCAGACCGCCGTAGATCTCCGAAGCAGGAAAAAGAAAGCCCCGTCTTTTGCAAAGGGAAATAATCTTTTCCATTTTATTAGAGTTTTCGTTTTGTTTAGACATATTTAGGAGAACCCCTTCTTGATCCTCCACTTATCAAGGAGAGGAGATGGACGGGGTTTGTTAGTTTAATTTGATTTACGGTTTATTACCTTGCGGGGTTGATCCTGAGGGTGATTGTTCCCTTAAGTCGCGCTAATCAGGCCAAAGGTTGGTAATTCATTTTTTAAAAAAAGTTTTTAAATTTAAAAAAATCCCGTTCCCGCAATCCAAAATTTTTTAGATTGCTAGAACGAGATTTTCCCCGCGGTTCCATCTAGCTTTGTCTCGCCGAATCCGCTGATTGGCGGAGAAGGCGGGCTTGCCCGGTTAATCCTAAAGATTAAACAATATCAGCCCATACCTTTGGCGAAACCACCTTAATTATTTAATTGTCCTAAAGGGTGCCAATCTCCCTTTATTAAAATAGTACAGAAAACTTTAATAAGTGTCAATTATGTTCATGGACTTGTACATTGATTATGCTCTAAATTTAAATAAAAATCACCAGATTATTTTTTTAAACAGCTATAGAATCTTGTTCGCTGTTAAAAATATAAATGATATTCTGCTTTTTAAAGAGTTTATTTTATACCCCATTTTTTCAAGAATTCCTTAGCCTCCTTTTTTAAACTGCAGATGCGGTAGGCGGAATAAAAAAAACTGAAAGCAATGGCCAGAATAACTATTCCTACCAGCCAGCGCAGGAGGAATTGGGTAACAATAATCAGAATTGCCAGAATAACCAAAAACAGTCCGGTGGCGGACAGGGTTAAAATCAGGCCGTTGATTTTTTTGTTAGTTGTTTTTATTAAATCTTTCATATTATTATTTTAGCACTTTTTCTTTTTAAAGCAAAGTCAGAGATCAATTGAAATTATAATTACCTTTTGCTAAACTAATATTATAAAATGTAAAAACAAATTTGTGATATTTCCGCCCAAGGTGGACAGGTGTGACAAGATTTGTGAATTTGTAATTAAACCTATGAATTTAGACAATACTAAAAAAATTTATAAAATGGATCCGGGTCTGGTGGCTGAATCAATCGGTTTACTGCCGGAGCAGATCAGACAAGTCAGAGAAGATGCGCCTTTAGTCCGAATTCCCGAAGGACACACCCAAGTTAGAAAAATCGTTTTGAACGGCATGGGGGGGTCTAATTTGGGAGGGAGGATCATTAAAGCTTGTTTGGCTGATAAGCTTAAAGCTCCCCTGGATATAGTTCCGGGATATGAAGTGCCCGGTTATGTAGACCGGAAGACCTTGTATATTATCTCTTCTTATTCCGGTAATACCGAGGAGCCTTTAAGTGTTTATGAAAAAGTAAAAAAAAGCGGAGCCAAGATCATGGGCATTACTTCCAGTCACGAAAAAAATAAGTTGGAGAAATTAATGATCAAAGACAATATTCCCGGATTTATTTTTAAACCTCTGCATAATCCCTCAGAACAGCCCAGGATCGGTTTGGGCTATTCCATTTTCGGACTCTTAATTCTCTTGGAAAAAGCGGGACTGCTGAATTTAGATGAAAAAGAAGCGGAGTCTATAATCAAAAAGTTGCGGGATGATAATTTTATTTTTCGTCCTGAGAGCGAGAGCCAAAAAAATCCGGCTAAAAAAATAGCTCAAGAGTTGAAAGGCAAAATCCCTATTTTAGTGGGAGCGGAATTTTTAGAAGGCAATCTTCACACTCTGCGTAATCAGTTTTGCGAGAATTCCAAAAATTTTGCCGATTACCTAAGTTTGCCCGAGCTTAACCATTATTTATTGGAAAGTCTTTCTCATCCCGTAGCCAACAAGAAGAATTTAGTGTTTTTATTTTTGGACTCGGACAAATATCATCCTCGGGTGCAAAAAAGAAGCGAGCTAACCAAACAAGTAGCAAAGAAAAACGGAATTAAAGTTTTGGATTATAAAACAGAAAAAGGATCTCGCCTAAATCAGTGTGCTCGGGTCTTACAATTCGGCTCTTGGTTGTCTTTTTATTTGGGTATCCTGAATAATGTAAATCCTTCTCAAATCCCTTGGGTGGATTGGTTTAAAAAAGAACTAAAGTAATTTTTATAAATAAGCATTGAACATACCATTGAACATACCATGGTATGTTCATACAAAAAACTGATTCTTTAAGGACCAGTTTTTTTGTTTGTGACCCGTAGGGGCCCAGCCCTTCTTGGGGAAGGGCTGGATGAAAATCTCACCGCTTAGTTGGATTTTAAAACCTTTTTCAAATTTATTTAAATTAATTTCTCTTTCCACCTTTGGTTATCAGGGGTTCTCATCCCCGTAGGAGCTAAATAAAAAAGATGCCACTTCGTGACACCTTTTTATTTGTGACCCGTAGGGGCCCAGCCCTTCTTGGGGAAGGGCTGGATGAAAATCTCACCGCTTAGACTTTGCTCTCTAAAGTTTTTTTGTATTTTTATCTCTTTGTTTGCCTATTACCTTTGGTTATCAGGGGTTCTCATCCCCATAGGACACAAATAAAAAAGATGCCACTTCGTGACACCTTTTTATTTGTGACCCGTAGGGGAATCGAACCCCGGTTACCAGGATGCCACCCAGAGGGTGGTCAGCCTCTGGCTGAAAAACCTGGTCTTCTGACAAAAAGATAATTAAAGAAGATGTTTATTAGTACCGCCACGGGGAATCGAACCCCGGTTACCAGGATGAAAACCTGGCGTCCTAACCACTAGACGATGGCGGCATATTATATAATATTCAATCTTTCGAACAATTCTTTTTTCTTAAAACTGTTGTTTTTTAATTCTATCTCTCTCTTTCTGGCTATAGCTTTATCGCAGTATGTTTCTATATATACTAATTTGAAAGGAATTTTGTGTTTGATAGATTTTGTTTTGCCTTGATTGTGTTCTCCGAGCCTTTTCTTTAAATTATCTGTGTAGCCTATATAAGTATATTTGTTATTAATCTTACTTTTTAATAAGTATACGTGCCACATTAAATAATATTTATGTTATCAGGATGCCACCCAGAGGGTGGTCAGCCTCCGGCTGAAAAACCTGGCGTCCTAACCACTAGACGAACGGGCCATTATTGAAATTATGAATTACGAATAATGAATTTAGTATTTGGAATTGAATAATGAATTTTATTGTTCTTACCGGAATGCTTGTGCGCCCCTAATGGAAGAATCCAATATTCCTTTCCTTTGCTAAAAATAAATCATCCCTTAGCCGGGATGGATTTTTTTAAATATTTATGTTAATACTAAAAATAGTATAAACATTATTTATAAATTAGTCAAGATGAAAATTTTGGGAATTGAGACCAGCTGTGATGAAACCGCCGCTTCCGTGGTAGGGGGTAGGGGCGATAAAGTTAAGGTTTTATCTAATCTGGTTTCTTCGCAAGTTGAAATACATAAAAAATACGGCGGAGTAGTGCCGGAAGTGGCCGCTCGGGAACATGTTTTAAATATTTTACCGGTAGTTAACGAGGCTTTAAAAAAAGCCGGGATAAAAACCTCCCCTAAGCCCTCCTTGTCAAGGAGGGGAAAAAATGAGTTTCTCCCCCTCTCCGAGGGGGAGAATAAGAGGGGGTGCGATAAGGAAAGCAAGAAGACCACTTCTAACCCTTCCTTGTTAAGGAGGGGGGCTGAAAAGGTTCCTCCCCTTAACAAAAAGGGATCAGAGGAGGTTTTATCAAAAGATGAGGTTCCTCCCTCTAACAAGGGAAGGTTAGGAGAGGTTGATGCCATTGCCGTAACTCAAGGGCCCGGACTTATAACTTCTCTTATGACCGGCGTAGAGACAGCTAAGTCTTTGGCTTTTGCTTGGGGTGTTCCATTAATCGGTGTAAATCATATTGAAGGTCACATTTACGCCAACTTCATTGGCCCAATTTCCAATTTCCAATTTCCGATTTCCGATATCTTCCCCTCAATCATTTTAACCGTAAGCGGCGGGCACACCATGATTATATTAATGAAAGATCATGGTAAATATGAGTTAATAGGAGACACGCGAGACGATGCCGCCGGCGAAGCCTTTGATAAAGCGGCCCAACTTTTGGAGATCGGCTATCCCGGAGGCCCGGTAATTTCTCAATATGCACAAAAGTTTAAGAGCGAGCCTGAAATAGAATTTCCCCGCCCCATGATTCGTGAGTCTAATTTTGATTTTTCCTTCTCCGGCCTTAAAACTTCTATTCTTTATAAAATAGAAAAAGATTCCAACTGGAAGAAGAAAATTTCGGAGTATTGCTATGCCTTTCAGGAGGCAGTGGTGGATGTTTTGGTTAGTAAAACCCTAAAAGCGGCGCGGGAGTATTCGGTAAGCAATATAATGATTGCCGGCGGGGTATCAGCTAACCGGGAGTTGCGTCAACAGCTTCAAGACAGGGCCGATAAGGAAAATTTTAAGGTTTTTATTCCGGACCTGGAATATACCACGGACAATGCCGCCATGGTGGCGGCTGCCGGATATTTCCGAGCCCGAGATAAAGATTTTATAGACTGGAGAAAAATAAAAGTTAACCCTAATTTGGAACTTTAATTTTTTTATATAATTTTGTTCAGCGCGTAAAAGATGAAATAAAATACTAAAAAACCGTTTATTTTTTAATAAACGGTTTTTTTCTTTTTTTGGTTTTATTTTTTCTTTTTCTTTCTTTTTAGCTTGGCTTCGGTTTTATTAACGATTTGGGTGGTTTTGATAACCGTGGCCGGGATCAGGGAAATACTGTCTATGCCGCACTCCACCAAGAATTCATTAAAGTCGGGAAAATCACTCGGTGCTTGGCCGCATATCCCCACTTTGGTTTTGGTTTTGCGAGCCACTTTTATTAGATCATTGATCAAAGTTTTTACCGATTCGTTTTTTTCATTGGAAGCTCCCGCTATATCAAGAGAAGTTCCGGCGTCCCGGTCAATTCCCAGGGTAAGCTGAGTTAGATCATTGGAACCGATAGAGAAACCGTCAAATTCCTTTGCAAATTTCTCCGCCAGAATTATATTGGTAGGGATCTCCGCCATAACATAAACTTCCAGATTGTTTTTGCCTTGTTTTAAGCCGTTGCGGGCCATAATTTGCTTAACTTTTTTACCTTCTTCCACGGTTCGACAGAAAGGAACCATTATTTTCAGATTATTAAGCCCCAAGTCCTCTCTAACTCTTTTTAGGGCGGCGCACTCCATTTCAAAGGCGGGCAGGAATTGGGGAGAATAATAACGACTCGCTCCTCTCCAGCCGAGCATAGGGTTAGACTCTTGAGGTTCATATTCTTCTCCTCCCAAGAGGTTGGCATATTCATTGGATTTGAAGTCGGATAATCTGACAATACAATCCTTGGGGTAAACCGAGGCGGCGATCGTGGCCACTCCTTCGCTTAATTTTTGGATAAAAAATTCTTTTTTATCTTTAAAGCCCTCGGTTACCTCGTCAATTTCTTTTTTTAGTTTTTTGTTTTTTAATTTTTTGTAATCCAGGAGAGCCAAGGGATGGGCTTTGATATGGTTGTTAATAATGAATTCCAAGCGAGCCAAGCCGATTCCGTCATTGGGAATAAAGGAGGCGGGAAAAGCCAGGTCCGGAGAACCCACATTCATCATCATATTGGTTTTGGGTTTTTTAAGATTTTTGATATTGTGTTTGATTACCTTAAAAGGAAGTTCACCCTTATAAATATATCCGGTTTCACCCTGTGAAGCATCTACGGTTACTTTTTGTTTTCCTTTAATTTTTTGACTTACATCTTGGGTTCCCACTATACAAGGAATACCCAGTTCCCGGGAAACTATAGCTGCATGGCAGGTTCTGCCTCCTTTGTCAGTTACAATGGCTGAGGCGATTTTCATAATCGGCTCCCAGTCAGGGTCAGTCATATTTGTCACCAGAACCTCACCTTTTTTAAAGTTTTTTATATCTTTTAGATTCATTATACGGTTAGCTACTCCGGAGCCGATTTTGTCCCCCACGCTTTGCCCGGTGGTTATAACCTCTCCGCTTTTTTCCAGTTTGTATCTTTTTATTACATTCTGATCGCGGACGCTGTTTACGGTTTCCGGTCTTGCCTGGATGATATAGAGTTGATTTTCCGGTCCGTCCAAGGCCCATTCTATATCCATGGGCTTGCCATAGTGCTTTTCAATTTTTATGGCCCAATCAGCCAGTTTAATAACTTGTTCGTCGGTTATGGATTGTTTCCCCTGATCCCGAGGAGAAACTTTTACATCTTTAGTGGGTTTTTTGGGGTCTTTGTTGTAGATCATTTTAATGCTTTTAGTGCCGATTGATCTGGAAATAATTGATTCAGTGGGTTTGAATACCCAGAATTCATCGGGATTGACTTTTCCTTGAACGATATTTTCTCCCAAACCGTAAATGGAATTAACCAAAACCACATTTTTAAATCCGGATTCGGTATCCAGAGTGAACATTACGCCACTTGAAGCCTTGTCCGAGCGCACCATTTTTTGCACTCCTACGGACAGGGCAATATCAAAATGGTCAAAACCCTTGTCTTCCCGGTAAGAGATCGCCCGATTGGTAAAAAGAGAAGCAATGCATTTACGGATTGCGGATAGTAATTCTTTTTCTCCTTTAATGTTTAAATAAGTTTCTTGTTGGCCGGCAAAAGAGGCGTCGGGCAGATCCTCGGCTGTGGCCGAGGAGCGAACTGCCACATCCAAATTTTTTACCCCGGACTCTTTGGATAATTTTTTGTAAGCTTCATATATTTCTTTTTCCAATTTTTCCGGGATTTCCGCCGCCAAGATAAGATTTCTTACTTTTTCTCCTTTTTTAAACAAATCATTAACATTGCCGGTGTCCAGACCTTTGAGGGCTTGGCGGATTTTTTTCTTAAGTTCCGCCTCTTCCATAAAGAAATCATAAGCTCGGGCCGTAGTAGCAAAGCCGTTAGGCACTAAAACCCCGCTTTTTTTGAGGTTTTGATACATTTCTCCCAGGGAAGCGTTTTTCCCCCCCACTTGCGGAACATCCTTAATTGAGAGTTGGTTAAAGAACTTGATAAAGGTGGACATAAGTTTGAATTTAGTGTTTAGATTTTAGAATATAATAAAAAATAAAATTAAAATTTTTAATTTGTAATTTGTAATTTTTTTGTGTTTTAGATATTGAATTTAGTGCTCCATTCGTAGATAAAAGGGATTTTCCACCATTCTCCGTTAATCACCTTGACTATACTAACTACAGAGACAATTAAAAGAATGAAGAATATTATTTGTCCCAAAAGGGGAATAATGGTCAGAAAGCTAAGCAGGAAGAGAATCATTCCTTGTTTGGCGTGAAATTGGGTGAATTCGGATTTTCTTTTTAGAAGCAAGGGGATTAAAAATAAAATCCAAACATAAGAAAGGGAAGCAACTGCCTTATTAACTTCCACATCCAATTTGTTTTTCTGGCTGCTTGTCTCTTTTTTTGATTTAGGCATATGATCTTTTAATTTATTAATTTTAATTAGTTAGATTATAACATATTTAGAAAGTTTTGGGCAATACAAAAAGAGCGGAATTTTTTCGCTCTTTTGTTTTCTTTTGATTTTTGTATTTTAAATTTAAATCCTTTTCATTTTATTTCCGGACCCAATAGGGATAAAAATGAAATTAAAAAGTGATAATTATTTAAAACCGATTTTATATAGTATGTATTTTTTCACCAAAAAATCGTTTGAGAAAAACTCTTTTTTGGGGATTATTTTTTAAACACTATTAATATCACCTCTACTGCGGAGTTGTCCTTGATTCCGTTAACAGTGGCTCGTGCTCCTTGTTCCCAGGATATTTGAGAACAGGAGATGCTTTCTTCCGTTTCCGGGGTGTTGATACATCGGCTTTGTTCAGTGAATTTGAGCTTGGCGGTTAAGGCGGGTTGGCCCGACTTTTCATATACGAGTTGCCAATTTTCTCCCTTGCGTGTCAGATTTCCGGTTTCGGAGAAGTTCACTTCTTCCGAAAGTTCATCCTTGGAGCCCTCTAATAATCCAAAAGAATTTATTATAACCTTTTCATCAGGAGTGAGGCTGAATTCGGCTTTGGCGGTATAGGCGTTATGCCCGTCCTCGTATTCCACCATTGCCGAGGAATCGTCCAAGAATTCAATATTGGTGACATAGAAATTGCCGCCCAATTTTTCTTCTTTCGGAGAAAGTTCGGAGATGTTGTCCCGAATGTGGTTTTCAACTTTGGCATTATCATTATTTTCTTCTGCCAATTCAAAAGAATTTATTGTAACCTCTTCGTCGGGAGTGAGGCTGAATTCGGCTTTGGCGGTATAGGCGTTATGCCCGTCCTCGTATTCCACCATTGCCGAGGAATCGTCCAAGAATTCAATATTGGTGACATAGAAACTGCCGCCCAATTTTTCTTCTTTCGGAGAAAGTTCGGAGATGTTGTCCCGGATGTGGTTTTTAACCGTGTTTAGCCGGGATTCATCTATGCTTTCTTTATTATTATCGGATTCGGGAGTTTTTGTGTCGGTTGTTTGTATTCTTTTGATTGCATAAGTCCCACCAATAATCAAGACGGAGGCGATTAAGACTGTTAGGGCAATAGAGATTAAATTTTTTTTGTTCATAGATTTTATTTTTTAATAATTATATTTTATCAAACGAAATTAAGAAAGAAAAGTAACAAAATGAATTGGACTAATACACAAAATTGACAGAATAGCCCAATAAGTTAAACTAAAAAAAGAATTTAAAATACAAACAAGTATTACATGTTACGTGTTATATGTTACATGATACATGAAAAGGCGGGTGTGGCGGAATTGGTAGACGCGCGTGGCTTAGGACCACGTGGGGTTTCCC